>JAAYQJ010000238.1 GCA_012519355.1 Tissierellia bacterium
TAGGAAAAAATGCCCAAGGGAAGACTAATCTATTGGAAGCTATTTATATGTGTGCCACTGGAAGATCTTTTAGAACTAGCAGGGATAAGGAAATTATTAATTTAAATAAAAATCAGGCCTATATAGGTGCAGATATAAGCATAGGAGGAAATGAAAAATTTATTGAGATTAAATTGGAAAGAGATAAGCCTAAAAGGATAAGAATAAACAAGACAGAGTTAAAAAGTCAAAAAGAACTATATAGTGGACTAAATATTGTAGCTTTTTCACCAGATGATTTAAGATTAGTAAAAGGGGGGCCACAGGAGAGGAGAATTTTTTTAGATAATGAAATCTCTCAAATCAAACCTGTATACATTTTTAATATCACAAGATATAATAAAATCCTATTTCAAAGAAATAATTTATTGAGATTAAATAAGTTTCAATCAAATTTAGAAGATCTTTTAGAAGTTTTTGATTTACAACTTGCTAAAATAGGTACAGATATAATTTTAGAAAGAAAAAAATATATAGAAGAACTTTCTACAATAGTAAATACTATTCACAAAAAATTGACTCTAAATAATGAGAGCTTAGAATTAAGTTACAATTCAAATATAGAAATATTTGATACTAAATTGGAGATGGAGAAAAAATATAAGGAAGATCTTAAGAAAAATATGAATAAGGATATAGAATCTGGTTCAACTCAACTAGGTCCCCATAGAGATGATATATTAATAAGGATTAATAATAAGGATTTAAAAACCTTTGGATCTCAAGGGCAGCAAAGAACTGCAGTTTTATCCATAAAACTATCTGAAGTTGAATTAATAAAAAAACAAAGAGGCCATTTTCCTGTCCTATTATTAGATGATGTTTTTTCAGAATTAGATATGGAAAGGAAAAACTACTTAATTAAATCCTTTAGAAATATGCAGACTATAATAACAACAACAGACTCCATAGATTTAAAGGAAATGGAAGGAATGGATAAATCCATATTTTATATAGAAAATGGCCAAGTAGTAAAATAGTAATTATTCATATAAATCTTAGAATTAGACTGGAGGTAGTTTAATGACCATAGAAAACAACGGGACAAATCAGCAAAATAGGAATTATACAGCTGAAGATATACAAGTCCTTACTGGCCTAGAGCCTGTAAGAAAAAGACCAGGAATGTATATAGGAAGCACAGGGCCTAAAGGTCTTCATCATTTAGTTTATGAAGTAGTAGACAATAGTGTTGATGAGGCTTTGGCAGGTATCTGTGATACAATAAGAGTTACTATATATGAAGATAATTCTGTTAAAGTAACAGATAACGGTAGTGGTATCCCAGTAGAGATACATCCCCAAACAGGAAAATCTACAGTAGAAACAGTTTTAACCATCCTTCATGCAGGTGGTAAGTTTAATAACGGAGCCTATAAGGTATCTGGAGGATTGCATGGAGTTGGTGTTTCAGTAGTAAATGCCTTATCTAAATGGCTTATAGCCAAAGTAAGAAGAAATGGTAAGGAGTATATGCAAAAATTCGAAAGGGGATACGCAATTACAGATTTAGAAATTGTTGGAGACTCTGACGAAACAGGAACTTCTATTCATTTTAGACCAGATGAAGAAATATTTGAAACTATAGAATTTAACTTTGAAACCCTAGAGAACAGATTTAGGGAAATGGCATTTTTAAATAAAGGAATCAAGATCATTTTAGATGATAAGAGGATAGAAAAAACTAGGGAATTCCACTACGAAGGTGGAATAAAATCTTTTGTAGAATATATCAATAAAAACAAGACCCCAATACAAAAGGATATAATGTATTTTGAAGGGGAAAAAGATGATGTAATAGTTGAATTGGCATTGCAATATACAGATGGATACTCAGAAAATATATATACCTTTGCAAACAACATTAATACTATCGAAGGTGGTACTCATTTATCTGGACTTAGAACTGCCTTAACTAGGGTTATAAACGATTATGGAAGAAAATATGGATACATCAAGGAAAAAGAAGATAATTTATCTGGAGAAGATACTAGGGAGGGGTTAACAGGCATATTATCTGTTAAACTTTTAGAGCCCCAGTTTGAAGGCCAAACCAAGTCTAAGTTAGGCAATAGTGAAGTTAGGGGTGTAGTTGAATCCTTAGTATATGACTTTTTAAACATCTATCTTGAAGAAAATCCCAAGGATGGGAAGATTATATTGGAAAAGGCCATTGCCTCCCAAAGAGCAAGAGAAGCTGCTAGAAAGGCAAGGGATTTAACCAGAAGAAAAAGCCTCTTAGAAAATACAACCTTACCTGGAAAATTAGCTGATTGTCAGGAAATAGGTATAAATACTGAGATTTATCTAGTAGAGGGTAATTCTGCTGGTGGTAGTGCTAAACAAGGTAGAGATAAGAGGTTTCAAGCAATCCTTCCTCTAAGGGGAAAAATTTTAAATGTAGAGAAGGCAAGGTTAGATAGGATTTTAAGTTCCGAAGAGATAAAGACTATGATTACTGCTTTCGGAACTGGAATAGGTGAAGATTTTGATATAGAAAAACTAAGATATGGGAAGATAATCCTAATGACAGACGCCGATGTTGATGGTGCCCATATTAGAACCTTACTTTTAACATTTTTCTTTAGATATATGAAGGAGTTAATAGATAAAGGACATATTTATATAGCTCAGCCACCATTATATAAAATTTCCAAGGGTAAAAAAGAACACTATGTTTATAGTGATAAGGAATTAGATGAGTTATTAGATGAAATAGGAAGAACAAATTATACAATTCAAAGATATAAGGGTCTTGGAGAAATGAACCCAGAACAACTTTGGGAAACAACAATGAATCCTGAGACCAGAACATTATTGAAAGTTACTTTAGATGATGCAGTATTAGCAGATGAAGTATTTTCTACTTTAATGGGAGATAAGGTACAACCTAGAAGAAAGTTTATTCAAGATAATGCTAGATTCGTTAAAAATTTAGATATTTAGAGGTGAAGTATGGATAATCAATTAGATAATATTGTAGAAATAAATATTGAAGATGAGATGAAGAAGTCCTATTTGGATTACTCCATGAGTGTAATTATGAGTCGTGCTTTACCTGATGTAAGAGATGGATTAAAGCCTGTTCATAGAAGAATAATCTATGCTATGGATGAACTAGGTATGGGTCCAGATAAACAATATAGAAAATCTGCTAGAGTTGTCGGGGACGTACTAGGTAAGTACCATCCACATGGGGATTCATCAGTATACGATGCCATGGTTAGGCTTGCCCAGGACTTCAATATTAGGTATCCCTTAGTAGATGGCCATGGAAACTTTGGATCCATAGATGGGGATGCAGCAGCAGCCATGCGTTATACAGAAGCTAGAATGACTAGGCTTGCTACTGAAATGTTAAGGGATATAGATAAGGATACTATAGATTATAGGCCAAACTTTGATGAAACATTAAAAGAACCAGTAGTTCTACCAAGTAGATTTCCAAATCTATTAGTTAATGGGTCTTCAGGTATAGCTGTAGGTATGGCAACTAATATACCGCCCCATAATTTAGGGGAAGCTATTGATGGTATTGTTATGTTAATAGACAACCCTAAGGCAAGTATAGATGATTTAATGACTGTAATAAAAGGGCCTGATTTTCCCACTGGTGCCCATATTATGGGAAAGGATGGGATTAAAGCAGCCTATAAAACTGGTAGAGGTAAAATAACAGTTAGGGCAGTTGCAGAAATAGAGGAATCAAAAAAGGGTAGATATAGGATTGTTGCAACTGAAATACCTTATCAAGTTAATAAGGCAAGTTTAATTGAAAAAATTGCTGAATATGTAAGAGATAAGAAAATAGAAGGCATATCCGATTTAAGAGACGAATCAGATAAAGATGGTATGAGAATTGTTATAGAACTAAAAAGGGATGCTAACCCAAATGTAGTTTTAAACAACTTATATAAGTATACTCAGTTTCAGACTACTTTTGGAGTTATCATGCTAGCTTTAGTAAATGGAGAACCTAAGATATTAAATCTTAAGCAAATGCTAACCCATTATATTGAGCATCAAAAAGTAGTTATAACTAGAAGAACCCAATTTGAATTAAAGAAGGCTGAAGAAAGAGCACATATTATAGAAGGTTTAAAAATTGCTTTAGATAATATAGATGAGGTAATAAAAATTATTAGATCATCTAAAACTGAAGCAATAGCAAAAGAAGCTTTAATGAAAAATTTTGGATTATCTGATAAACAATCTCAAGCCATATTGGACATGAGATTAAGAAGACTTACTGGATTAGAAATAGAAAAATTAGAAGAAGAATACGAAGCTTTAATTAAAGAAATCAATAGATTAAAAGAAATATTAGCCAATGAAAGATTAGTCTATGAAATACTAAAAAATGAATTACTAGAAATCAAAGAAAAGTATGGAGATAAGAGAAGATCAAGAATAATGCCATCTGCTGAGGAAATAGAAATAGAAGACATTATTGAAGAAGAAGATGCAGTAATTACTTTAACTCACTTTGGATATATAAAAAGAACCCCAGAATATACTTATAAAACCCAAAAAAGAGGAGGAAAAGGAATAATAGCATTGACTACAAGGGAAGAAGACTTTGTAGAAGACCTATATATTACTTCCACCCATGATACTATTCTATTCTTTACAAATAAGGGTAAAGTATATTCTTTAAAGGCTTATGAAATACCAGAAGGTGGAAGACAGGCTAAGGGAACAGCAATAGTAAATCTATTAAATATATCAGGGGATGAAAAAGTAAATGCCATAATTCCTATTAATAAGAATACGAAGGAAGATAATCTAATTTTAATTACTAAGAATGGTATAATTAAAAAAACAAAGCTAGAAAACTTTGAAAATATTAGAAGAAATGGTCTTATTGCCATTGGATTAAAGGAAGATGATGAATTAATAGCTGTTAGAAAAACAGATGGCAATAGGGAAATAATAGTAGTAACTAAAAAAGGTATGTCCATTAGATTTGATGAAAAAGATGTTAGGGAAATGGGTAGAACAGCCATGGGAGTTAAAGCAATTACTTTAAATGAAGGGGACAAAGTAGTTACCATGGAATTAATTGAAGAAGGCAAAAACTTATTAGTTATTTCTGAGAATGGATTTGGTAAAAGAACTCCCCTAGATGAGTATAAGACCCAAAATAGAGGGGGAAAAGGTTTAATAACTTACAATATTAAACCAAAAACAGGTGATATAGTTTCTGCTAAGGTTGTAGATGATAATGATGAAATCATGATGATTTCCATGAGTGGAACTATTATTAGAATTGTAGCTAAGGATATTTCTATTATGGGTAGAGCTACTCAAGGAGTAACCTTAATGAAAATGAATGATGATAAGGTTGTAGCCGTTGCAAAATATGTAGAAGAAGATTAATTTAAGATCCTTATCTTTTAGTTTTATAACTAAAAGATAAGGATTTTTTTCTATAAATTTCCACGTTATATGTAAAACCTAGTATATTACTTTACATTAATAAGTTTTTATTATAAAATTAATACATATCTACACTGAAAGGGAGGTTTTAATAAATGTCATTGATTGTAGAAGTTATATTTGATGAAAAAGAAGGTAAATGGTTATTCTTTCCAAATGGAGAAATAGACATATATACAGCTTCAAAATTTAAAGAAGAGGTTTTAGAAAATTTTAATAGTAATA
>JAAYQJ010000239.1 GCA_012519355.1 Tissierellia bacterium
ATAATGAAGGTGATAATTAGCTTCCAAATCAATATGGAAGCTTTTTTATGTAATAAATATGAACTTCCTCAAATAAATTAAACTAAGGGATTTTAAGTTTGAGGAGGGAGTTAAATGAAAACAATGAAAACAAAAAGTCTAGGTAAAGGTATTTATTTATTAAAGGGATTGGTACTGGCATTTCTAATTACTGCAATACTTATATTAATTTCATCTATTATTCTAACTTTCACAAGCCTTAGTGAAAGTAAAATGAATCTACTGAATACCATAGTAATGATTATCAGTATAACTACAGGGAGTGTTTATGTAGCAGCAATGGTGAAAGAAAAAGGATGGCTAAATGGTGGACTTCTTGGTTTCTGCTATTTTCTTATACTATTCTTAATAAACATCCTTTTCTTAAAACCGTTAATAGTTGATGTATTTCTGTTTTCCAGATTGCTTATATCAATAGTGATGGGAATAATAGGGGGAATAATAGGAATAAATATAACATAAATCTTTTAACTTAAGGGCTTATGTGGTATAATCAAATAAATTCAAGCTAGATGGTGGTTTCCCACCATCTTTTATTTAGCCTAACAAAATTAAAAAAATCAATAAAATTGTAAGAAAAACTAGAATTATATCCGATAAAATGGTAGAATTTAAATACTAATTAGTGTGTCTAAATATATGCAATGGAGTGAAGCAGTTGGAAAAATGGTATATAAAGAATAGGAAAGGTGATTATAAAGGCATTTCAAAGAGGTTTAAAATATCTGAATTATTGGCAAAACTATTAGTAAATAGGGGAATAACAGATTACTCATCAATAGATTATTTTTTGAATCCAAATTTAGATAGATTACATAACCCTTCTTTAATGAAGGATTTAAATGTTGGTGCTGACATAATAAAAAGCAAAATTTTAAGTAAGAAAAAGATTAGAATTGTTGGAGATTTTGACGTAGATGGAGTTATGGCGATTTACGTTCTATATACTGGAATAAAGAAATGTGGTGGATTAGTTGATTATGTTATACCGGATAGGGTTAACGAAGGGTATGGAATTAATAACCAAATAGTTGAACAAGCTAAGGATGATGGTATAGATACAATAATTACCTGTGACAATGGGATTGCAGCGATAGAACAGGTGGAATTAGCTAAAAAAATAGGATTAACTGTCATAATCACTGATCATCATGATATTCCCTTTATGATAGATGAAATTACTGGAGAGAAAAAAGTTTTATATACAAAGGCAGATGCTGTAATAAATCCAAAACAAGAAGATTGCAAGTATCCTTTTAAATATCTTTGTGGTGCAGCAGTTGCCTACAAATTGGTAGAAAGATTATATTCTATTTTCAGTTTTCAACAAACATTGGCACATCCTCTTTTGGAATATGTTGCTATTGCTACCATATGCGATGTGGTAGATTTAATTGATGAAAATAGAATAATAGTAAAGGAAGGTCTAGAATTATTAAATAACACTAAAAACATTGGCTTAAGAGCATTAATAAAGGAGACTGGAATAGAAAACAAAAAAATAAGTGTGTATCATGTAGGCTTTATAATAGGGCCTAGTATCAATGCTTCAGGTAGATTAGATACTGCTATTAGGTCTTTAGAATTGCTATTATCCAAGGATGAGGAAGAAGCTAATAGTATAGCAAAGGAACTTAAGGAATTAAACGATGAGAGAAAGAAAATTACAGAGGATGGAGTAGAAAAGATAGTCAACACCATAGAAAGTTCAAATTTAATAAATGATAAGGTATTGGTTGTTTATGAGCCTAGTATAAATGAATCAGTGGCTGGAATTATAGCTGGAAGGGTAAAGGAAAAATATTATAGACCAACTATTGTTTTAACCCAAGGTAAAGAAGGGGTTAAAGGCTCTGGAAGGTCCATAGAGGAATATAATTTATTTGAGGAACTATCTAAATGTAAAGGTCTTTTGAAGAAATTTGGTGGACATCCAATGGCTGCAGGTTTATCTTTAGAAGAAGATAATGTAAGCCTACTACGTAGAAGTTTAAATGACTTTACAATTCTATCCCAGGATGACTTAATACCTAAGACTTATATTGATATGCAACTTCCCATGGATTTTATCAATTTCAAATTAATAGATGAATTGAAGTTATTAGAACCCTTTGGAAAAGGTAATGAGAAACCAATATTTGGAGAAAAAAACTTAAAGATAAGTCGAGGATTTGCATTAGGAGCCAATAGAAATGCCTTAAAATTAATACTATCAAACAAAAAGGGTATATCTATGGAAGGATTAATTTTCGGAGATGTAAGAGATTTTGAAAGAAAAGTATCAGAAATGTATGGTAATGATGAACTTCAAAAGTTATACAGGGGAGTCAATAATAATATAGAAATGGATATTCTTTACTATCCATCCATCAATGAATATAATGGAAATACTAATCTTCAATTAATTATTCAAAGTTACAGATTTAGCAAATAGTATTTCAAGTCAGTTATTTAAGTATAAAATTGGGTAAATACTGATAATTAACATATTGATATTATATTGTGAAAAGGTGAATCCAATGTTAGAGAAATTAGTATCTAAAATTGAACAATATAATCCTAGAGCTGATTTAGGTTTAATAATAGATGCATATCATTTTGCTGAATCAGCCCATGAAGGACAAAAAAGAAATTCTGGTGAGAAGTTTTTTATTCATCCAGTTAATGTCGCTATGATTTTGGCTGATTTAAATATGGATACTGATACTATAATTGCAGGTCTTCTACATGATGTAATAGAAGATACTAATATCACATACGAAGAAATTTCGGAAAAATTTGGAGATGAAATTGCAAACTTAGTAGAAGGTGTGACAAAACTTAAAAAGTTAAAGTATAAGACTAAACAGGAAAATCAAGCAGAAAATCTTAGAAAAATGGTTCTTGCAATGGCAAATGATATAAGAGTAATTATTGTAAAATTAGCTGATAGACTCCACAATATGAGAACCCTTGAATATATGAGTGATGAAAAGAGGAAAGAAAAGGCCTTAGAAACCTTAGAAATCTATGCCCCATTAGCTCATAGACTAGGGATTTCAAAAATTAAATGGGAGTTAGAGGACTTGTCTCTTAGATATTTAGATCCTGTAAATTATTATGATTTAGTGGATAGAGTGTCTAAAAGAAGGCAGGAAAGAGAAGAATATATAAAAGAAATTATCAAAAATTTAAGCAATAAACTAGATGAAGTTAAAATAGAATATGATATTAGTGGGAGACCTAAGAACTTTTATAGCATCTACAAGAAAATGGTCCATCAAGGAAAAGCCTTCGATCAAATTTTCGACTTAACTGCCATTAGGGTAATAGTTAATGATATTAAGGACTGTTATGAGGTGTTGGGAATAGTTCATAATCTTTGGAAACCAATACCAGGCAGGTTTAAAGATTATATAGCCATGCCTAAACCAAATATGTATCAGTCAATACACACTACCGTAATAGGTCCTAAAGGGGAGATATTTGAAGTTCAGATTCGTACTTGGGATATGCATAGGACCGCTGAATATGGTATTGCTGCCCATTGGAAATATAAAGAAGCTAGGTCAAAAACTGATAATTTTGATGAAAAGCTTACATGGCTTAGACAATTATTAGAATGGCAGTCTGAATTAAACGACCCTAGAGATTTTATGGAAACACTAAAAATAGATTTCTTCACCGACGAAGTATTCGTATTTACCCCTAGGGGAGATGTAATTAATTTACCAGATGGATCAACACCTATAGACTTTGCTTATAGGGTCCATACTGAAGTTGGAAATAAATGTGTTGGTGCAAAAGTAGATGGAAGAATAGTACCCTTAAATTATAGATTAAAAAATGGTAATATAGTAGAGATAATTACCTCTGCCAATAGTAATGGTCCAAGTAGGGATTGGTTAAAAATTGTAAAAAGTACTCAGGCTAAAACAAAGATTAAGCAATGGTTTAAAGTTAAAGAAAGAGATTTAAACATAGTAAAGGGCAAGGATTTATTAGAAAGGGAATTAAAAAGACTTGGCTATAAACCCTCGGAAATCTTGAAAGATGAGTGGTTAAAGAGCATTTCGGAAAAAGCAAGTATAAATTCTATTGATGATCTTTATGCAGCCTTAGGGTACGGAAGTATAAATTTAAATCAAGTAATCAATAAATTAAGAGCCCAATACAATGAGTTTTATGAAATAGATGACGAAAAATCATTAATAGAAAGCAAAATCCAACAATTTCCTTCAAAGAAAACAAGATATCATCAAGGGGTTCGGATTAAGGGAATCGACAATATTAAAATAAGGTTTTCTAAATGCTGTAACCCAGTTCCTGGTGATGAAATAGTAGGTTATATAACTAGGGGAAGGGGAGTATCAGTTCATAGGGCTGATTGTCCAAATATAATTATATCAGATGATGCAGAACGATTTATAGAAGTAGAATGGGATTTTGATAAAAAGGTATCTTATCAAGCGGAAATACAAATAAAGGCTACTGATAGATCAGGGCTTTTAGCTGATATTACGCAAAAAATTACAGATGCTAATTTAACGGTTATATCTTTAAATGCTAGAACCTTAAGAGATAAAGTGGTTTTTATTAATATGATACTGGAAATTAGAGACATAGAAGAATTAAGGGAAGTAATTAAGAGGATTAGAAAGATAAGAAATGTAATGGATGTATATAGAGTTACAGCTTAAGGAGTGAGATTTTTGAGAGCAGTCATACAAAGAGTTTCTAAAGCTTCAGTTACAGTAGATAATAAAACTGTAGGGGAAATAGAAAAGGGACTATTAGTCCTACTGGGAGTTGGAAAAGAAGATACAATATCGGATTTAGATTATCTAGTAAACAAGATTATTGGCCTTAGAATTTTTGAAGATGATAACGAAAAGATGAATCTATCATTGACGGACATAGGAGGGAACTTATTGGTAGTTTCTCAATTTACCTTATTTGGTGATGTAAGAAAAGGTAAAAGGCCAAGTTTTACGGACTCAGCCCCTCCAGACATAGCAGAAGAAATGTATTTAAAATTCATTGATAAATGTATTGAAATGGGAATAAAAACAGAAAAAGGAATATTTGGAGCAGATATGAAGGTAAGTTTAGTCAATGATGGTCCTGTAACCATATTACTAGATAGCAAAAAAATATTTTAGAGGTGATTTTATTGAAACTAATACGAGTTCAAGCAGGAGTATATGCAGTTAATTGCTATATTATATATTGTGAAGAAAAAAGAGAAGGTATAATAGTAGATCCAGGTGGAGACGTGGATGATATATTGGAATTTGTAAAAGAGAATGATTTAGATATTAAATATCTAGTATTAACCCATGGCCATGGAGACCATATAGGCGGTTTGAAGGGACTAAAAGAAGCATTAGATGCTAAGATAGCCATTCATGAAGCTGATGTTGAAATGCTAAAAGATGGAAATAAAAATCTCTCCTCACAAATGCTCATGGGTAAGGTAGAAGTAGAACCTGATATTATATTAAAAGAAGGGGACATTATAGAATTTGGCAATGAAAAAGCTAAAGTAATCCATACACCAGGTCACACATTAGGAGGCATTTGCCTAGTAATTCAAGACAATATAATAACAGGAGATACTTTATTTGCAGGTTCAATTGGAAGATCAGACCTTTATGGTGGGGACTTTGATACCCTAATAAAATCAATAAAGGATAAACTAATGATATACCCAGATGAGACAAAGATATTTCCAGGACATGGTTCTCCCTCAACTATAGGTAGGGAAAGACGTGGAAATCCATTTTTAAGCAATATACAGTATTAAGGTGATTAAGTGATTAAGGTCCTTTTAAAAAACCATGAAATTAAAAACGACATATTTGAATTAATAAGGGTATTCTTACCTTGGGAGGAAATTGAAATATTAGAAAATGAAACTGATACTTTTAAAGATGGGATATTTATAATATCTTCCTTGGAGAATTTTGATGGTAAACTGTATTCATTTACTGAGGTTTATAGAGATGATAAGTTAATCAGCCGATCAGAGGAGGATATTGAATCAGTAAACATATATGGGGATTCCATTGATAAGAATGTTAGAATTGCCACTAAAAAATCCCTATATAAGGCCCTAATAAAAATAACAGACAATGAGATACCTTGGGGAATTTTAACTGGTATAAGGCCGGTAAAAATTGTACATGAACTATTAAACAAAGGCATAGAAGATGAAGAAATAGTTAGGGTCCTCAAGGAGGAATACAAGCTTTATGATTCAAAGGCTAAGCTAATACTTGATATAGGAAAAAGACAGAGAGTTCATATATATCCATTAAATAAGGATAGGTTTAGCCTATATATAAGTATTCCCTTTTGCCCTACAAGGTGTTTATACTGTTCCTTTCCTACTTTACCTTTAGGAAGATTCCAAAGTTATATAAATGAATATGTATCTAAGCTTATATATGAAATTCGCTCCATAAAAGACCTGATGGATGGTAAGGAGATAAATACTGTATATATAGGCGGTGGTACACCAACTGCTATACCAGCAAGGGAAATGGAGAAAATAATACAAGAAATTTATAATAGCTTTGGTGAGGAAAATATTAAAGAATTTACCGTAGAGGCAGGAAGGCCAGATACTATTACTGAAGAATATCTTAAAGTTTTAAAGTCAAACAAAATTAATAGGATTAGTATAAACCCTCAGACAATGAATAATAATACCTTAAAATTAATAGGTAGACAACATAGTGCAGAGGATATAATAAAAACTTATAACATGGCTAAAGAAATTGATTTTCCAATAATAAATATGGATTTAATCATTGGACTTCCTGGTGAGGGAGTAAATGATATTCAAAATACATTAAGGGAAATAAGAAAATTAGATCCAGAAAATTTAACCGTGCACACCCTTTCTGTTAAGAGGGGTTCAAAATTTAGAAATACCATGGAAGATTACAACTTAGAAAGTCAAGATACCATAGGAGATATGTTAAATAAAACAATTGAATATTCTAAAGATATGGGCTTAATACCCTATTATTTATATAGACAGAAGCAAATTCTTGGAAATTACGAAAATATTGGCTATGCTAAACCTAATATGGAGTGCATATATAATATAGCTATTATGGAAGAAAAGGAAACTATTATTGGTGCTGGTATGGGAGCAGTTTCTAAGGTTTTCTTTCCTGATGAAAATAGGATTGAAAGGATTCCAAATTTTCGGGATATAATAGAGTATATAGAGAGAATTGATGAGCAGATTATTAAAAAGAGAAATATATTTATAGATTTATAAGAAGGTTATATTATTGAATCAATTAGTAAATTATTTTAGTTTTGATGAATACAATAATATAATACTTGACTCTACAAGCAATTTAATCTATAATAATAAAAAAATGTAATACTATGATGAAGAGGAGTAATTAAATCCCTTAGTTATAGAGAGTCAGTGAGGGTGGAAATCTGACACTAATATTTAATGAAGACACTTCGGAGTTGATAATCATAAGATTATCCGCAATTTGCGTTATCTAAATGAGTGAGGAAAACCTAATTAGGGTGGTACCGCGAGCTAACCTCTCGTCCCTGAATATCAGAGATGGGAGGTTTTAATATTTTTAGGAGGTAATATTATGGGAGAAAAAATGGGTAATTTAAGAAGAACAATGATGTGTGGAGAACTAAGACCTGAACATGATGGCAAAGAAGTAGTCCTAATGGGATGGGTACAAAGAGAAAGAAATCTAGGTTCCATCATATTTGTTGATTTAAGAGATACTACAGGAATTTGTCAAATAGTTTTTGATAATACAGTTTCTGATGAAGTATTTTCTAAAGCTGAGAAAGTACGTGCAGAATATGTATTGGCTGTTCGTGGTAAAGTAAGGATAAGACAATCCGTTAATAAAGAAATTCCAACTGGGGAAGTGGAAGTTTTAGCTGAGGAATTAAAAATATTGGATGAGTCGGAAACTCCTCCTATCTATATTAAAGATGATGACAATGTATCAGAATCAATGAGGTTAAAATATAGGTATTTAGATTTAAGAAAGCCATCTATGCAGGAGAAATTAAAAATTAGAGCCAAGACAGCTAAAGTAGTAAGAGATTTCCTAAGTGAAAATAACTTTATAGAAATTGAAACACCTATGTTAACTAAGCCAACTCCTGAAGGTGCTAGGGACTATTTAGTGCCTAGTAGGGTTAATCCTGGTGAATTCTATGCCTTACCTCAATCACCTCAATTAATGAAACAGCTCCTTATGATTGCTGGGTTGGATAGATATTATCAAATAGTCAAATGTTTCAGGGATGAGGATTTAAGAGCAAATAGGCAACCAGAATTTACACAAATTGATATTGAAATGTCCTTTGTAGATATGGAAGACGTAATGGAGGTTAATGAAAAATTAATCCATAGAATATTTAAAGAAATAAAAGGAATTGAAATAGACTTGCCTATTAGGCGAATGACCTATAAGGAAGCCATGGAAAGATATGGAGTAGATAAACCAGATTTAAGGTTTGGATTTGAATTGGTAAATATATCTGATATTGTTAAGAATAGTGGATTTAAGGTATTTAGCCAAGCTGTAGAAAATAATGGTTCAGTAAGGGGTATTAATGTAAAAGCTTATGGAGATAGATTTACTAGAAAAGATATTTCTTCATTAGAAGAATTTGTTAAGACTTATGGTGCTAAGGGCTTAGCATGGATGAAATTAACAGAGGAAGGGATAACTTCACCTATAGCTAAGTTCTTAACTGAAGAAGAAATGACAAGTATACTGGAAAGAATGAATGGAGAAAAAGGAGATTTAATTTTATTTGTTGCAGATAAAGATTCTGTTGTATTTGATAGTTTAGGTAATTTAAGAAATGAAGTGGCTAGAAGACTAGAAATTCTAAGTCCAAATGAGTTAAAATTAGTATGGATTACAGAGTTTCCATTGTTTGAATATGATGAAGAAGAAGGTAGATATGTTGCAAAACACCATCCTTTCACCCATCCAATGGATGAAGATATTGATTTACTTGAAACACATCCAGAAAAGGTTAGAGCAAAGGCCTATGACATTGTAGTAAATGGTGAAGAAATGGGTGGAGGAAGTATTAGGATAAATAATTCAGAACTTCAAAAAAGAATGTTTAGGGCATTAGGATTTTCAGAAGAAGAAGCTATGGAAAAATTTGGTTTCTTAATTGAAGCCTTTAAGTATGGGGCTCCTCCTCATGGTGGTATTGCTTATGGATTTGATAGATTAATAATGTCATTAACAAATACATCAAATATTAGAGACGTTATAGCATTTCCAAAAACTCAATCTGCCACATGTTTAATGACTAGTGCACCTACAACAGTATCCGACCAACAATTAGAAGAAGTTCATATAAAACTTGATTTAGACTAATCTATTGGAAGGAGAATTGCATGACAAATCCATTTATTAGATCAGAATTACTTCTTGGGAAAGAAGCAATGGAAAGGATTGCAGATTCAAGCATTGCAGTCTTTGGCATTGGTGGTGTAGGTTCTTTTGCAGTAGAAGCATTAGTAAGGACAGGAATTAGTAACATTTTTCTAATAGATTATGATATAATAGATATAACAAATATAAATAGGCAAATTCACGCTACAAGTAAGACTGTTGGACTTCCCAAAGTCGATGTGATGAAGGAAAGAATATTAGACATAAATCCAAATATAAAAGTAACTACTTTTAAAGAAAAATATAATTCAGATACAAAAGACCTACTCCTTTCTCACGAATATGACTATGTGATAGATGCTATAGATATGATTTCTGCTAAGATAGACTTAATAGTAGAATGTAAAAACAGAAATATTCCTATTATAAGTGCCATGGGAGCAGGAAACAAACTAAATCCAACTATGTTTAAGGTAGGAGATATTTATTCTACTAAGGTATGTCCTTTAGCTAAAGTAATGAGAAGTGAACTAAGGAAGAGAAATATAAAGGATTTAAAGGTAGTATGGTCAGAAGAGGTACCTAAACCTGTTAATCTAGAGAAAGAAAGTCTAAGGAAGGCTGTTCCTGGAAGTATAGGTTTCGTACCCTCAGTTGTAGGTCTAATATTGGCTTCAGAAGTTATTAAAGATATTGGATTACAGGAGGTGTAAGATGGAACAAGTAGGCTTCGTTAAGAAAGTGAATAAAAATAAAGTAGAAGTTGAAGTTAGAAGGATTTCAGGATGTGGTGGAGGCTGTAAAACTTGTGGTGGCTGTGATACCCCTAGTCATGTTGTCATAATTCAAAATACCTTAGACGCTAAGGTCGGAGACCTAGTAGAACTTAAAGGTGAGACTAAAAATATATTAAAATATACTTTGATCGTTTATATGGTTCCATTTGCTTTGTTGATTCTAGGCATTTTAATGGGGATGAATGTATTGAAAAGTCAAGGTATTGATAGCTACGAACCTTTAAGTTTTCTAATTGGATTAATATTCATGGCCTTTGGTTATTTTCTTGTAAAGATTATTGATAGAAGAATAGAGAAAAAAGAAGACAATATTATAAAAATGACAAGAATTCTTTAATGAGGGGTGGAAGTATTGATAGATAGACAAGCAGTTATAAAAAGATTGAGAAGAGTCGAGGGACAAATTAAGGGAATACAGAAGATGGTAGAAGAAGAAAAATTCTGCGGGGATATATTAATTCAAGTTGCTGCTGCTAGAGCAGCATTAAATAGCGTAGGGGGATTAATATTACAAAACTATATGAAGAACTGTATCCATGAATATTTAGAAGGGCAATCTGAGGAAGATGCACTTAACCAACTAGTGGAAACAATGATAAAGTATACAAAATAATATTAGTCTTTTTGCCTTACTCGTTTTATAGATTTAGAGAATATTGAAGATATAATTATACCCATTGATATTGCTGCTGCTATAAAGAAGGTTTCTACACCTTTGGTGGCAGCTAAGGAAAATTCATTTTCAATCAGATATAACATAGTATAATATGCGCCAGCACCCGGTACCAGAGGGATAATACCTGCGGTAATATAAAGGGTTGCTGGCTTTTTATATTTTCTAGCAAATAATTCCCCTAATAATCCTACTGTTAGAGCACCAAAAAATGTAGAAGCCACATAGCTATTCATCATCGCAAAAGTAATGTAGTAAAACATCCAGCCTATTGCTCCTACTAGTCCTGCATATACAACTGACTTTTTTGGAGAACTGAAAAGAACTGCAAATCCTATAGTAGACATAAAGGAAAAGACAAATTGCTTAATTAGCTCCATTTTAATAGCCTCCTATGAAAAAAATTAGTACAATACCAACTCCAAAGGCAATTGCCAAAGCTGAAAATACAGCCTCCATTCCCCTAGATAATCCTGACATAAAGTCTCCAGACATAGTGTCTCGTATGGCATTGGTTATAGCCACTCCGGGCACTAAAGGCATTATAGCACCTATTATCACTTTATCAAGGCTATTGCCTATGCCTAATTTAATGAATAAGTAAGATAGGATACTAATAAACACAGAAGCTATGAATTTATCAATAAAAAAAGAAAGTTTTAAACTAGATACAAAGCTTAATAAAAATGAAACTATAAAGCTAACAACAAATGCAGCTATAAAATCCATACTTGTGCCTTGGAATAACAAACAAAAGAAACTTGAAGCAATGGCTCCAAAGAAGGCTTGGGTAAAATTAGAATATATATGAATTTTATTAATTCTTTTTATTTCCCTTATCCCATCTTCAATAGACATATGTGAACTTACAAAAGTACGGGAAAATTCATTTACCAAAGCAATCTTGTTTAAATCTATAGAAATGTTTTTTACTCTTTTAATATATGATATTAACTCGCCTTTATATTCTAATGAAATAAAGATACCCGTTGGTATAACAAAGGCGTCTACATATTGAATGTCCTTCCTAGATTGGCAGATTCTCATTACAGTATCTTCAACCCTATAGGTTTCAGCCCCTGCTTTAAGCATTAATCGCCCTGCTAAGGTAGCCAGGACTAATAATTTTTTAACTTCTTCTCTTTCGATTTCATTTAGATTTGTCATGATTTACATCCCTCTAATAATATTCTTGTAAAATGGATAGAATACTTATATAATGTTAATGGATAATAATTAGTACTACTTACATTATATTACTTTTTTGCAATTTAATTCAAGTACTTAAAAAGAAGAAAAGGGGAGATAAAGAATGAATTTCACCTATTTGTCAAAGCATGATACTGAGGTAATGGAATTAATCCAAATGGAATTAGAAAGGCAACAAGAACATATAGAACTCATTGCCTCTGAAAACTTTGTAAGCCCACAGGTTCTAGAAGCAGCAGGTAGCTATTTAACAAATAAATATGCAGAAGGATATCCAGGCAGAAGATATTATGGCGGCTGTGAAGTGGTAGATAAAGTTGAGGATATAGCTAGAGATAGATTGAAAAAGATTTTTGGAGCTGAGCATGCAAATGTTCAACCTCATTCTGGGTCTAATGCAAATCTTGGGGTTTATTTTGCTGTATTAAAACCTGGTGATAAGGTATTAGGTATGAATTTGTCACAAGGCGGACATTTAACCCATGGAAGTCCAGTTAATATCTCCGGTACTTATTATAATTTCGTAGCATATGGAGTAGATGATGAAACAGAAATGATTGACTATGATGAAGTAAGACGAATAGCCTTAGCAGAAAAACCAAAAATGATAATTGCAGGTGCTAGTGCTTATCCAAGAATAATTGATTTTAAAAAGTTTAGAGAGATAGCAGATGAAATAGGAGCTTATTTAATGGTAGATATGGCTCATATTGCTGGATTAGTTGCAGCAGGCTTACATCCCAATCCAGTACCATATGCTGACTTTGTTACAACTACAACTCATAAAACTCTTAGAGGACCTCGTGGTGGGGCAATACTATGTAAAGAGCAATATGCCAAAGCAATAGACAAGGCTATCTTCCCTGGAATTCAAGGTGGTCCACTAATGCATATTATAGCTGCCAAAGCAGTTGCCTTTGGAGAAGCATTACAAGAAGATTTTAAAGTTTATCAACAACAGATCTTAAATAATGCTAAAGCTTTAGCAGAAGGACTAATTAAAAATGGATTTAGATTAGTATCTGGTGGAACAGATAATCATTTAATATTAATAGATGTTAGAAATAAAGGTCTAACTGGGAAACAAGCAGAGAAACTTTTAGATGAAGTAGGGGTAGCAACCAATAAGAATACAATTCCTAATGACCCAGAGTCTCCAATGGTTACAAGTGGAATTAGGATTGGAACTCCTGCTATGACTACTCGTGGAATGAAAGAAGAAGATATGCTTGAAATAGCAGAAATCATCACCCTTGCCCTCGATGAAACAAACGATAGAAAAGCTATAAAGGATAGAGTTATTGCTCTATGTAAGAAATATCCATTATACTAAAATTAAGCCTACAGTATATCCTGTAGGCTTATCTTTACATATGGCTTATATTATATTAGAATAAACTTATGTTAAAATTAATAGAGGTGCAAATATGGAATTAAAAAATTATACAGAAGATAATAATATTATAGAGGAAATCATAGAGGGTAGTATTGCAGAAGAGCTGGAAATTGAAGTTGGAGATATCTTGTTATCAATTAACGATACACCAGTTAAAGACATCATCGATTATAAGTATTTGATTTCAGACGAATTCATTGAAGTATCAATAGAAAAGAAAAATGGTGAGATTTGGCAATATGAGATAGAAAAGGATTATGATGAGGATTTAGGAATAATTTTTACAAATCCATTAATAGATAGGGCAAAATCTTGCAGAAATAAATGTATTTTTTGCTTTATTGACCAACTACCACCAAATATGAGGAAAACCCTGTACTTTAAAGATGATGATTCTAGATTATCCTTTTTACAAGGTAACTTCATTACCTTAACTAATATGAGTGATGAAGAGGTTCAGAGAATTATAGATTACAAGTTAACACCAATAAACGTTAGTGTACACACTACAAATCCGGATTTAAGGATTAAAATGCTCAGCAATAAAAATGCTGGCAAAATATATGATATACTTAAGAGATTTAGTGATGCAAACCTGGAAATTAATTGCCAAATTGTACTTGTTCCAGGTGTAAATGATGGAGATGAATTAAACAGGACCTTGAATGATTTATCTAAGCTACATCCTTCCATAAAAAGTATTGCTATGGTACCAGTTGGGGTGACTAAATATAGAGAAAGACTAGAGAGAATTACTCCCTACTCAAAAGAAACTGCCAATGAACTACTGAATTTGGTATTTAAAAAGCAAGAGGAATTTATGAATACTTTAGGAACTAGGTTTGTATTTCCATCAGATGAGTTTTTTGCTTTAACAGGTACTACTTTGCCTGAATACGAAGAATATGAAGGCTTTCCCCAGTTAGAAAATGGAGTAGGCCTTATGAGATTGTTTGAAGAAGAAGTAGTTAAGGAGCTTTCAAAAATTAAAGCTCCAATATATAAGGAAAAAAAATATATTATAGCCACAGGTACTTTAGCCTATAATTTTATGTGTAAAATTATAGAATTAATATGTAAAAAAATTGAGGGATTGGAACTTAAAGTCGTGCCAATTGTTAATAAGTTTTTTGGTGAGACTATTACAGTATCAGGTTTAATTACTGGGAGAGACTTGGTAGAGCAATTAAAAGAATTTAGTAATTATGATAAAATAATAATACCAAGATCAATGCTAAAAAGAGATGAAGAGGTCTTTTTAGATGATTTGACCCTTGGAGAAGTATCTAAGTTTTTAAATATGGAAGTAATACCTTCTAAGGTTGAGGGTAAAAGTATAATAGATATAATAAAGAAATAGGTGATAATTTATGAATAGAGCTGTTGTTTGTATTGTAGGTAGACCTAATGTAGGTAAATCCACCTTATTTAATAAAATTGTTGGAAAAAGAATAGCTATTACAGAAGACACTCCAGGCGTGACTAGAGATAGAATATATGCCGAAGGTGAATGGTTA
>JAAYQJ010000240.1 GCA_012519355.1 Tissierellia bacterium
CTTATATTAAAATATGATTTGATGTACATCGAAATAAAATTCAGGAGGTATTAGGATGGAATTTTTAGATCCTATTCCAAATGTCTGTGAAGGCCTACCCTTTGAGGAAGGTGATTTTGTTTTATTAAATTTTTGGGGTGATAATGAAGACTTAAAAATTCTTGATATTATCTCAGAACACCTAAGTAAAAAAGGGGTGCTTCCTTTCAAACACCAATGTTCAAACTGGTTTTTTGAAAAAGTAGTTCTCAACTTAATCCAAAATGACCCGGGATTAACTAAAGAATATATAAAATATTTGTCTACATTTAAAAATGTTGTAGACATATTCATGTATCCCCCATCTTTACCTAATAGAATTACTGAAGATGAAATTCCTAAGCTTAAAAACTATTTAGGTAAATTATTTAATGCTTTATCTGATGATAAGAAATATTATATTCAACTTAATGTTCCAACTGAAGTAAATGCAACTAAAGCAGGACTAGATTACCATACCTATCTTTCAGACATGTGCCAGGCCCTATCTGTAGACTTTCCTAGGCTTAAAAAGGCATGTCAAGACAAGGTGGAAAGTTTAAAAGATAAAACTCATATAGAGATAATTACTGGTGACAGATATTCACTTAAACTAGATGTTAGCAATAGAAAATGGTATGTAGATGATGGATGTGGAGACTTCCCACCAGGTGAAGTCTATATAGCACCTGTAGAGACCAATAGTCATGGAGACTTATTAGTTCCTACGGTAAACTTTAAGGGAGAAACTTACAAAGATGTAGTTATGACCTTTGAAAATGGAAAACTTTTAAAGACTTCTTCTAAAGAGTTAAATGACTTTTTTAGTTCACTACCAGAGAACTTTAAGGTTCTATGTGAGTTTGGCATTGGACTCAATCCCCAAGTTAAGGAATTAATAGGCTATAGCCCTATAGATGAAAAATCCTTAGGTAGTTACCATATTGCATTGGGAATGAATCATTTCTTCGGTGGGGAAAATAAATGTCCCTTCCATATGGATTTTGTATTTACCTGTGATGAAGTGATTTATAATTAATCTAAAAAAGTGCTAGTTTTTCCATAGAAAACTAGCACTTTTATTTTAAGAGATTGCCCTTTTCCAAAATAGTTTGCTTCCAATTAACCCCAATGGTATATAGATATAAGTTCCATAGGGTATCATTGTAATTATAAAATGAAGTAGTGCAAAACCAGCCATAAGGAATAGGGTAAAAAATACCTTTACTCCACCAGAAGGATTTTCAGATACTTGGAAGGCCTTGGAAAAAGGAAGAAATTCACCCATCCTGTTAAATATAATTATAATGAACAAAAACATATTTATACCTACAACTATTAGCTGATCTATAATCTCCATTCTATATAATATTAGAAATCCAATACTTACTAATAAGTAAACTGGCATAAACAAGCTTACAATTGCTGCTTTTAATGCCCCCTTATTAATACTTGATTTATCTCTTGCAGGGATGGTCTCATAAATCCATGCCCCTTTGTAATTTCCTGAATATCCTAGAGATACAACAACTGCAGGTATCATCATAAAGGACATATAAATCCATAAGTATAGCTTTGTATTTACAATATTAGCAAAATCTCTAAAGTTCATACTAATAATCATAAAAAATGGAAAAATCACAGCTAAACCAAGACTAGGATATACCTTTAACTTAAAGCTCCTTTCGTTTCTTAACATATTGGTGGAAAACCTAAAAAAGGTTCTCTCGTCTTTATCTCTACATAATATTTTGGATAATAGTATAGTAATTTTATTCTTATCCTTACTTTTCCCATCAGTACTATTAAACTTCTGTAAGTTTCTTTCGAATGTGGGTATTAATTTTATATAGATAATTATTGATACAATGGGGACTACTAATGCTAGTATTGAGTAAATTATTATATAATTACTATAGTTTTTGTTAAGTAGTAATTCAAAGGGTGCAGAAAACCATATTGGTGGTAAAAAATATTTCCAAAAACTTGCCTTATACTCCATGGTCCTAATATCAATATAATTAAATACTCTCATTACTAACTGATATCCTAGAGACATGGCAATGGTAAGGCCTATTTGAACATAGTTGATAATATCCTTTAATTTTTCCCCACTGGAAAACCTAAGGACTAATAGGTAAATTAAAGCAGTTAGTATTATTACAAATAGGGATACTAATAATATTTCAACTAAGTATATTAGAAAGAAAGTTAACCCGTGCCTAAAAAAAGATACAATTAGTGAAGGTCCAGCAATTGCAAGAGTAATCATACTTATATACATAGATATATGTAAAATCTTGGCTACATTTAAAGTTCTATTCTTCACTGGCCTAGATAGTAGTATCTCCTTATCTTTTATATCCAACAAGACTGAGCTAAAGTCTGCTATTAAAGATGTCATTAAGAAAAACATTATAATACTAAAGGTGATAGTCATTTGGAACAAATAGTGTCTGCCAATTACAACAAATATGATTATGAATACACCCATTAGTAGGTACATACCTAAGGACCTAATAAAATTATTTTTATCTTCTTCTTTCTTTTTATTAGTCTTTTGTGTAGCCAATACTGTAGATATCCTTCTCCCATCTAGTAGCAATTTAACCTGCAAAATTTTTCTCATAAGCTGATAATCTATACCTAGCTTATTGAATAAGGATTTAAAAAGATCTAAAAACTTTAATATCTTGAAATCCTTCATCTTATATGGCCCCCTCTATAGTAGCAACTATATCCTTTGCAATTCTCTCATGTTCTTCAAATCCAGTAAGTTGATTAAAGATTTCCTCTAGAGACCCATCTATAGATTGACCTTTTATCTCTTCAAAGCTGCCATCTGCTATAATTTCTCCCCCATTAATAAGGATGATTCTTTTGCTAATCTTTTCAACCACATCCATAATATGGGATGAATAGAATATGGTCTTTCCCTTGTCTACTAATTCTGCCATTACCTCTTTAAATACCATCACACTATTGGCATCCATTCCATTTAAGGGCTCATCTAAAAAAAGAATATCTGGGTTGTTAATTAAAGCTGATATTAAGAGGGTTTTTTGCTTCATCCCCTTAGAATATGAGCTAATTCTTGCATCATACACATTTTTTATGCCAAATAAGTCCATAAGTCTTTCAGCTTTCATATTTGCCTCTTCATGTTCCATGCCATATAGCTCACCTATAAAGGTAAGATACTCTCTCCCAGTAAGATTCTCATATATATCTGCAGTCTCAGGCACATATCCAATTCTTCTTTTATACTCTACCCCACTATTTCTAATATCTTCACCAAATATTTTTATATCTCCAGAATAATCTCCCACTAAACCTAAAATAATCTTTACTGTAGTACTTTTACCTGCACCATTAGGTCCAATATAACCTATGATTTCCCCCTTATATATATCTAGGTTAATATCCCTTAATACTTCCTTACTCCCGAAACTTTTCCTCAAATTTCTTATACTTATTATTGGTTCCATATTAATCCCCCCTACTCTTTATAACCATATTATACCATATTGTAATTTTGCTTTTTATCTTTAATAGAAAAAGTGATAATATATAGTTATAGTATTTTTTATAGAAAGTTGGTGGTTAATATAAATATTCTAATTGTTGATGATGAAAAACTAATCGTTAAAGGGTTAAAACATAGTTTAGAACAACAAGGATATAATGTCTTTTCTGCCTACAATGGCAATGAAGCCTTAGATATTGTAGAAAATGAAAATATAGATTTTATTATACTAGACCTTATGCTACCAGATATAGATGGAATGATTGTATGTAAAAAAATAAGGGAAAATTATAATATACCTATACTTATGTTATCTGCTAAAGATGGAGATTATGACAAGATACTAGGTTTTGAATTTGGTGCAGATGACTATATGACAAAACCTTTCAATACCTTGGAGTTAATTGCTAGAATTAAGGCTATAAGTAAAAGAGTAAATAACAAGGATAGTGAGAAGAAAATAGTATTTAAAGACTTAGAAATTAATCTAGACAAAAGAAAAGTCTATAAAGGAAGTAAGGAAGTAGAGCTAACACAAAAAGAGTTTGATATGCTATATTTAATGGCCAAGAATCCAGATAGGGTCTTTACTAGGGAACAGATCTTTAGACAAGTCTGGGGTGAGGAAGCCTTCGATGTTAGAAATATAGATGTTCATATAAAAAATATCCGTGAAAAAATCGAAGAGGATACTAAAAAGCCCAAATACATCATTACAAAGTGGGGAGTTGGTTACTATTTCAATAAGAATTAAGATGTTAATTACCTATACCCTTGTTATTGTTTTTACCTTTACCATATTCAGTTATATGATCTTAGATAATTACAAGCAAAAAGAAATTAAAGACAGGGAAACTTTACTCTTTCAAACGGCCAATATTATTTCTGATACCTATAAAAGAAATATGGAAGATATAATTTTAACTAGAATTATGGTAAAAACCTACGGTCACCAATCCAATGTAAGAATATTAATACTTAATGAAGATAAAGAGGTTTTAATAGATAGTTATAATAGCTATGTTGGCAAAAAATTAAATAATAGAGAAATAAGGGAGAGCCTAATTGGGCAATCAAGCTCGGGAGTTTATTCCCTTGATAAAGGGGAGGTCCTTCAATTGGCTGTACCCATAAGGGTCAATACTGGTATAGAATCCAAGATTTTAGGTTCAGTCCTTATTTCCTTATCCTTAGATTATCTTCAAGAAGAATTACTCAATTTGAAAAAAGATATGTTTAGAATTTCCCTATTTTCCCTCTTTGCTGCTGTCCTTTTGACATGGATTTCTGCAACTGGGATTACTAAGTCCCTAAGGACACTAACCAAGGCTGTAGAAAATATTTCTTCTGGCCATTTAGGATACGAAATCCCAGGAGAAGGAAAAGGAGAAATGGGAAAACTTATATCAACCTTTAACAATATGACCACTAAGCTCAAAAATATTGAAAGCAACAGAAAACACTTTATTAACTCCATATCCCATGAATTAAAAACACCTCTTACTTCCATTAAGTCCCTTATAGATTCCCTTTCCATAGGCAATAATAGTATTGATATTTATAAGGAATATCTTGCTGATATAAAAAGTGAAACCGAAAGAATGGAAACCCTAGTTAATTATTTGATGGCTTCAATCAAACTCGAA
>JAAYQJ010000241.1 GCA_012519355.1 Tissierellia bacterium
TTCAGATTTTTTTTCATTAAGTTTCTTCTCCAATTTGTAGTGTAAATCCCTAAAGATATTATCTATTTCTATTTTCTTATCCTTTATTTGATTTATTGGGCTTAATAAATTTAGTTTTGTATTTAAATTGTCTAATCCTAATTTATAGTCTTTGATTCTTTTATTAAGAATACCCTTGAGGTCATCATATTTATTATCTAATTCCTTCAATAAGTACATAATGTCTGGAACAGCAAGCTCTGCTGCGGCAGAAGGAGTTGGAGCTCTAAGATCAGCAACAAAGTCGGCTATAGTAAAATCAGTTTCATGGCCAACAGCACTAATAATTGGTGTCTTTAACTTATATATTGTTCTAGCCAGCTTTTCATCATTAAAGGCAAATAGTTCTTCAATAGAACCTCCACCTCTTCCAGTTATTATTAAATCAACATCCTCCCTATTGTCTAGATATTCCAACCCTTTACATATTTCATCAGGGGCATTAATGCCTTGTACCAATGTTGGGTAAATCAATATACTACATGGTGGGAACCTTCTTTTGATTATAGTAATAATGTCTCTTATGGCAGCACCAGTTGAAGATGTAACTACTCCAATCTTTCTTGGCATGGTTGGAATTTGTTTTTTGTTTTCTTGGGAGAATAAGCCTTCCTTCTCCAGACTATTCTTTAGTTCTTCGAAGGCCTTATATAATTCACCTATTCCGCTGGACTTTATATCCTTAATATAAAGCTGATACTCTCCTTCTCTTTCATACAAAGATACATAACCTGTAGCTATTATCTTCATTCCATCTTCTAATGAAAAACTCAATTTTTCATTATCTCCCTTAAACATTACTGCCTTTATCTTGCCCTTATCATCTTTTAAATTGAAATACATATGACCACTGTAATGGTGTTTAAAGTTTGAAATTTCTCCTTCCACGGATATATTAGACAATACCATATCACTTAAGAGAAGTCTCTTAATATAATTGTTAACTTCACTTACCTTTAAGGGTCTAAAATCCATAATTACCTCCACAAATTATCCTTATCCATAGACCTAACTATACTGCCTAATACACCATTAATGAATTTATAGGAATCTTCGCTACTGTATTTTTTTGCAGTTTCTATAGCTTCATTTATAGATACCTCAACAGGTATGTCTTCCCTATATAGAATCTCATATAAGGCAATCCTTAATATAGCCAAGTCAATTTTTGCCAACCTATTAAGATGCCAGCCTTCTAGGCTATTTTCTATATGGGTATCTATGGTCTCCATATTATTCTTAATTTTTGCATATGCGTCCCTTATATAGTCCTTTTCAGAGTCGTCAAAAGGAAAATTTTCAAAGAAAAGAGATAAAGCTTCCTCTGTATACTCTTCATTTATTTCCATTTGGTAGATTAATTTCATAGTTCCTTCTCTAGCTTGCTTTCTTCCCATAATGCCTCCTGTAGTACTTATATTAGAATATCTAAATTACCCTCTGGTTTACAGAGGGTAAATATATTATTTCACTCTAGGTTCATCTTCAACATCATTTTTCTTAACTATATTAACTCCTTGAATATTAACATTAACCTCTACTACTTCTAAACCAGTCATGGTTTCTACTGATTTCTTTACATTCTCTTGTATTTTTTCTCCTAGCTCTTTAATCTTTGTACCATATTCTACAATAATATATAAATCTATAGCAGCCTGTTTATCCCCAACTTCAACTTTAACACCTTTAGATAAATTCTTCATTCCAAGAATATCTGCTATTCCACCAGTTATTCCTCCACTCATACCTGCTACACCTTCTATCTCAGTGGCTGCAATACCTGCTATTATAGCTACTACATCATCTGATATTTTAACATTTCCAAATTCGTTGCCTTCATTGTTGAACAATCCGTTCAAAATTAACACCTCCAAACTTCTTCAGTATTTAAAATTATTATATCAGAGCCTATTAGGATTATCAAACATTTCTATTGCTTTTTCATTATTTTAATATCATTAGTATCAAAGTCTGTCTCCGACTTAACTATCTCAAGAATCTTTACCATATCCTGTTCACCTAGTTCTGGTGCAGAGACTACTATCTTTATATCCTTATTAGTTATAAACACAATTGCATCATCATAACCTTTACTCTTTATCAAACCTTCAATTTGTAGTTCTATCTCTGAATTGTTACCTAATTTAATTATTTCTCTTTGTGCATCAGCTCTAACTGCTTCAGAGGTGTTTTCATTTTTCACAATTTCGTCTAATCTATCTACTAAAGTTGCTCTTAGCTTATCTCTTGATAATCTATATTCTACGAAATAATTTTTAGTATCCTTAAGGGCGTCTGAATACATAGTCTCTAAAACATCACTTTCTTCATCCATTGTAGTTTCTATAATATCAACATGATCAGTTGGGTCTAAAACTAACTCGTCTATTGAATCTCTAATCTCCAAATTCTTTGCCATTTCCTGAAGTTCATGATTTTGATAATCTCTAGAAGACTTAATTTGTGCTTGTTGCGTAAAATGATAATTAAGGTATCCGGTAAAAATTAACAATACAACTAATAAACCAATAAATACAGGTCTTTTGATTTTAAACATATTTATTCCCCCTTACTTACTAGAATATACTTGAACTTTGTTTCCCTTTATCCCCAATACAGTTTTTACAGCTTCGTAAAGTTTCTCTTTAACTTCTGGATCCTCTGCACCTTGTGCTATGACTATTACTCCAAGTACTTTTGGCTTAATCTCCTTTACTACTAATAGTGAGCCATCATTTCCCTTAGTAACTACTTGCAGAGTTAAATCTTCTCTTTGTACATGCCTTGTACCTCCTTCTCCATCGTTCTCTACTATACTTTCTGTTGTTTGGGAAGTATTGGTTGCAGTAATTTTTTCAACACTATTTTCTAGAGTTACCATTACATTAACTTTACCTACTCCCTCTAATTTACTAAGAATATTTTCTAATTTTTTCTCTAAATAAGCACTATAATCCATTTCCTCTTCATAAGAAATCTGTGATTTAAATTCGTTTTCTAAGTTTGCTACCTCCTTTTTAGACCCAAGAATATAATTAGCTACAATTAAAAATATGATAGATATTCCCAATATTATGAATAAATTGTTAATAAACTTTTTATTATTTATATTCTCTAAATGTTTTTTAATCTTTTCAAATAGATCATTCATTTATTTCACCTATCCCCTTTTTATAGATTTTAATGCTTATCTTATCCTTTTCTATACCATAGCTGTTGCTAATTAATAGCTTTATACTTTCATCATCCTCGTCTTCTGTATACTCCTTATCTAAATTAAGATTTACTTTTATTGTCCCTATTTTTTCAATATATATCGTGTCTGAATCTTTATTTCCTTTATTCTCTTTGAGATATAGGGTCAAATAATCTATTTCTCCATAATTGTCCTCATCTTTTAAAATAGTAATATCCCCATCTACTAGTTCATAATCAGTATCACTTTCTATTAGGACTTTCAAATCTTCAATTATCTTATCTAGGTAGATTTTTTCTATTTGCTTTTCCTGTTTAAGATAAAAGTCTTCAAGGTCAATACTATTAAAGGTCTCTGGTTTTGCATAGTTGAATACGACCTTATCTAAGCTGAAATCAAGGCGAAAGAGCCTTGCAAAGGGACTTATTATTGTATAGATAATAAGCAGGCCTATTACTAGCCTGATATATTTTTTTAGGTTACCCTTTGGCATTATTAACTCTGCTATTGAAATCAGAATAAAAAGTACTACTATATCCTTTAGCCATGAATTAATAAAAGAAATTACACCCATATAACCACCTACCTTAGCATTAGTAAATTATTGCCTGCTTCCACTATTATAGTTATAGTAATAAAAAACATTGTCCCAGCAGATATTAGGCTAATTAAAATTAGAGAAAGTGATTTCCCAACTTGGTTGAAAAATTCTACTAAATTGCTGGAGGCTATCGGTTGTATTACTACTGATATTAATTTATAGACAGCCATTAGTGCTAAGACTTTTATTATTGGTACCATACAAATTAGTAAAAGTATCAACAGGCCAATAAAACCAATCCCATTTTTTAATATGGCAGAATATCCAACTACTGCCTCAACAGCGTCGGACAAAAAACCACCTACTATTGGAATAAACTTGTCTACAGCAAACTTTGCTGTCCTTATGGTTAGACCATCTATTTTAGTCCCCAAGCCATATATAGTTATAATCCCTATAAATAGGGTTAAGGCTGCAGAAATTGTTATTGCAATAACCTGCCTTCCCAGCTCCGATAATTTGCTAAATTCTATCCTATTAGATATGTTTGAAATAATGCTTATAATAAAGGAAAAAAATATTAAAGGTAATATAAGATTCTTTATTAAAATTCCTACGAAATTAACTATTACCAATATCATTGGATGGAATAAGATCCTTGTATTAGGACCTGAAGCAGCTGTTAATAGAGTTAATAATACTGGCAAAATAGCCTGCATAAAACCTACCATTTTATCTACAGTTGCCCTTGCCAAATCCATGACTTGATTAAAGCTTGTAATGACTAAAATAGCTATTAGGCAATAAGATATATAGTTAGCCAATTCTGCAACTGACGAGTTTTCAAAGGTAGACTGTAGATTTGTAAGTATTGAGGATATAATAGTAATTACCAGTATCTTACCTAATAGATTAAAGGATATCCTTAACTCCTTTAAAAATATTGTTCCTAGCTTTCTAGCGATATCATTAAACCTTAGAGATATTTTTCCCTTGACTATATCCTTTAAAAAATCTTTTATCCTATATTCAGGTAATATATCATTTTCAGAAATGGTATCCTGCAAAATATTGTCCAATTCTCCTAGGTTCAAAAAATCTAATTGCTCGTCTATTATAGTCAGATCTCCACCTTCTCCGTATACTGTTTGTCCTATTAATAAAAGAAAGATAATAAATATTAGCCAAAATTTCTTCATAGGTTTCACCTTTAAGATAGTATTTTTAATATTAGTTCCATTAATGCCAATAAAATAGGTATAGCTAAAACCATAATTAAAACCTTTCCGCCTAGTTCTATCTTCATAGCTATACTTTCCTGACCTGCATCTCTAGATATTTGAGCACCAAACTCTACTATATATGCCATTCCTATAATCTTTAATATAGTAGAAAAGTAGGCAAATTCTATATTAACTCTCCTTGCTAGGCTACTTAATGTTTCTATCACATAGGATAATTCTCCTAATATCATTACAAAAATCCCAAGACCTGTTAATAGGCTAATAAACATTGGAAACTCAGGTCTTATTTCTTTAAGTAAAACTATTAATACTGTAGCTACGATACCAAGACTAACTATCTTTATAATTTCCATATAAAACTCCCCTTACTACAACCTGAACATTACCTTTAGGTTATCGAAAAGCCTACTAATCAAACCTATTACCATGCTAAAAGCTATAATTAATCCAACTATTGTTGCTATAAAGGCATATTCTTCTTTGCCAAATTTATTAAGTAATGAATGAATTATTCCCACTAATATTCCAAGACCTGTGATCTTTAGGATTAAATCTATTTCCATGGTACTCCTCCTATATAAGTAAAATTATTATTCCTATACCAACAATTACTCCTAAACTTCTATATAGTTTTTCATTTTGTCTTTTTTCCATTTTTGCCTCTTCAATCTGTGCTCCTATTTGATTTAATATCAACTTAAATATCTTACTCTGGTCAAGCCTATCTGAAGAACCTAATACTCTTCCTAAGGATAAAAATATTTCTACATCTTCTTTCTTGAAATATAATCCATTATAAAGTTCAGCTTCTATTTCAAGAAAACTCTCGTATACAAAATTTCTTTTACTTAATACTAAGTCACTTTTTATTTCTTCAAATATATAAGACACCCTAGTTTTCCCTTTTTTATAAACATTTGATAAAGCTTCTGGTAATGGTGTTGCTCCATAGACTATTTCAGTTTCCAAAATCTTAATACACTGTTCTAAATATACTAAGTTTTCAAATCTTAAGGCATATTTTTGCCCATAATAATAACCTATAAAAGTACATATGCCAAAGATTGAAGTTATAGAAAATAGCTTTAGAAATAGCATTTTATGCCCCCTTTATAAAAGGGATAGATTTTCCATTACCGTCTAGTAATTCCCTAACTGTTCCTACTCCCTTAGACCTATCTAAAACTATATATCTTTCGAAAATCTTTTCTTGAAAGATATCCCTCATACTTAATTTTTCTCTTATTTCGTGAATACTACTTCCATGGATAGTTGCTATAAGTTTAATTCCTGCTCTTAAGGCTTCATGGATAGCATCTACATCCCTTTTACCTCCGATTTCATCTACTGCAATAATATCTGGAGATAAGGATCTAATTGCCATAATTATTCCATCTGATTTTAGACAACCATCAAGTATATCCGTTCTTAGTCCAACATCCTTTTGAGCTACTCCATTATACATTCCAGCAAGTTCCGACCTTTCGTCTATAAGGCTTACTTTAAAACCTTCATAATTAGAAGTAATCGTTCCATTACTTAAGTTTCTGACAATATCCCTTAGTAAAGTTGTTTTTCCACATTGTGGTGGAGAAATAATCAAAGTATTGAAAAAATCCTTTTTTCCTTTTATTAAATTTGGTATTAAAGAGTCTGAGATTCCCATCTTTTCCCTAGCTATTCTAATATTCATAGATGAAATATTTTTTATATTCTCTATGCCCTTATTGCCATAAACTACCTTCCCCCCAATACCAACTCTATGACCTCCAGTAATGGTGATATATCCATTCCTAATCTCTTCCAAATAAGCATAGGGTGAGTAATTGCTTATTAATTGAAAAGTTGATACTATGTGGTTTTCTCCAACTATTATTCCCTTGGACATATCCTTACTGAGATTTCCAGTTTTAGTTACGAAATAATCCTTGCCTTCGTAATAGATCATCAATGGTTTTTCTTTCTTTAATCTTATTTCTTCTACCTTCCCCTTAATATGCAGGGGAATCTTTATTAGTACGTTCTTTAGGTCTTCGTTTAAATTCCCAATAAGGGAATCGTATATTTTTACTTCCTTCATCACAACATGTCCCTCCCTTGTAATAATTCTATGATTATAGAACTTATATATTCCAAAAAAATAAAAAAAGCTTCTATGGAAGCTATTCTGAAACTCATCACGAAAAGTCCTTTTTGAAGTAATAAAAGTAGGACTTTCCTATTCATTATAAAAAGAGGTTCTAAAGTTTAATAACTTTAGAACCTCTTTTTTGCTTTATTATACTTCATCTACCTCATCTTCAAATGCTTCATCGCAATGACAGCAACATTCTTCATCATCACAAGGGTCGTCAAAATCATCGAAGTCGAAGTCATCATCATAATCATAATAGTCTTCATAGTCATCATAATCGTAATCTTCATCTGATTCGTAAATTTCATCTTCTACATCTGCTAGATCTTCATCGATAAAGTTCACATATTCTTCTAATTCAATTTGATTGTCAATAGTTTCTTGCAATACATCAGAAAAATCTTCTAATACTTCTACTATTTGTAATAGTAGCTTTCCTTCCTTTGATGTTTCATCAATTCCAAGACCATCAGCTAATCCCTTTAAGTAGGAA
>JAAYQJ010000242.1 GCA_012519355.1 Tissierellia bacterium
AATAGATGGTTTAGGTCAAAATTCATTCAGAATTTTTGACACTACGAGGTTCTAAGAGGAGGGGAAAGCTATGCAACATTCTGCTAAACTAAATAAATTCCTAGAAAGTATTTGTGAGCAAATAAGATGGAAAAAGGCTCATACTATCGTTTCTGAGGAAATAAGAAATCATGTTATAGATCAGAAAAATGCTTTTGTGGATAAAGGATTAGATGAAGAAACTGCTATAGAAAAGGCAATAGAAGAAATGGGAGACCCTGTTTTAATTGGAACTGAGTTGGATAGAACCCATAGACCTAAGATGGAATGGAATATATTTCTCTTAACAGGGATTATGATTATACTTGGCTTTGGAATTAGATATATTGCAAGCTTTGAGCCAGGCACACCCTTTATGCTGGAAAGAAGTTTGGTGACCACCTTAATAGGTATAGCATGTATGATAGGCGCATATTTTATTGATTTTACATTTATAGGCAGATATCCCAAATCTATTTTTACAGGATTAACTGTTTTATCCATACTTTCGATACTTTTATCGCCTGTTATTAGGGGGAAACATTTGTATGTTCAATTTATTTTACTTGTATTCCCAACGGTTATGGCTGGAATAATTTATAATATGAGAAGTAAGGGATATTTGGGAGTAATCTTAAGTGGAGTATTCTTTATCATTCCAGTATTTATAGGGCTTAGAATACCAAGCATGTCAGTTGTAGCTTTGATATCTTTATGCTTTTTAATCCTTATAACTATGGCAGTTATAAAAGGATGGTTCAATATAAATAAACTTTACGGAATGCTCCTTATATATATACCAACTTTTAGTGTAGTTATTGTAGGCCTTATAAGGTTAATGTCTTATAGCTATAAGAGTGAAAGATTTTTAAATATAATAAATCTATATAAGGATCCATTAGGCGATGGCTATGTTAGTGCAAGAATGAGAGAAATGCTAGCAGGTGCAAAGTTTATAGGTAGAGGAGATTTAGGATCAAATCCCTATATGATACCAGAGATAAATACAAATTATATAATGACCTACTTAATTCACAGATTAGGTTGGATTTCATTTATTGTGGTAATGGGGGTAATATCTTTTCTTATAATCCGTTCTTTTAAGCTGTGTTATAAACAAAAAAGTATTTTAGGAAAATTAGTTTCCATGGCAGTACTAGTTACGTTTACAATGGAAGTTATTCTTTATGTCATAACAAATTTAGGCTTGCCTATAATGGGTTCGTTAACATTGCCTTTTATTTCATATAGTGGAATGTCTACAATAGTAAATATGACATTAATCGGCATAATGCTCTCGGTATTTAAATCTGGAGATATAGTAAAAGACAGTTTATTATTACCAAATAATGAATAAATGATGCTTAGAATTCGTATCTATCTCAAAATTGTATTTAAATATAAGAATAAAATATACTTAGAGTGTTTAAAGTAAAAAACTATTCCTTGTCAAAATATTATTATATAAATACACATTTTATCTAGTGAAACTGTCCCGTGATGAGAAAGTATTAAAAGAAATGGCTAAAGACATCAAAGCATTATGCTAATTCCTTATTATCCTTTGCCACTAGAAAGCATACCTTCAATGGAAGCCTCTAGCTTTTGGTGAGGCAATATAAAAAGGAGGATTAAAAACATGTTAAGCTATAAAAGAACAAGGTTTTGGATTATAATCTTTTCAATTATTATTACGATAGTAATTGGGATTGGGCTTAAGGCAATTGCTATAAATACTACGAAAATATCTGATGTCGTAGAATTTACTCTAAATCCACTTGATCGTGTTACCTATGGAACTCTAATTTTTGAAAACGAAGTTTTAGATTTAGATGATGCAAAAGCAGAAGAAGTTTCTGATTATTTAAGAGGAATTAAAGTGAGCAAATCTCCTATTTCTAAAAATCGAGATATTAATAGAGGTAATATTAATCAAGTACATTTTATTTATAGAGGGGTTTTGGGTAGTGGAGAGACAGGGAATATATATTTTAATTTTAACAAGGACTTTTCAATAGTTTGGGTCGATAATGATATAAAACCTAGTTTATCCTACCATGTAAAAGAGCCAGCTAAGATTAAAGATTTTTTTAAACATCAACTTACGAGTGTAGCACCAGCACCTATGGAAATTGATTTTGATATAGAAAAAAGTTTAGAAAATATTATGTCATCACCAAAGGAATCTTCTAACCCACAGGAGTATATAAATGCACATAAGGATGAATATGAAAATATCTTCAAATATGACGGTGAAGGTGCATTACAATATATGTTAGACCAGTTTGAGAAAGGTAATGCTGAAGATCTTAGAGGGCAAATAATGATGATATTGTGCAAAGAATTATTAGGTGCAAAGAATAATGTTACTGATGAATCTCTATCCCCACAGGAATGGTACGAAGCCCTAGATATTCATCAAGAAATCACCCTTCCAGATTATGAGTACGATGGCGAAGATAAAATAGAGAAACTTGTTTATGATGCAGAAATCGGAATGGTTTCAAGTTCAAATAAAAGCGGTGGTTTCATAATTGTTGCTCCTAAGATATTTGGAAGTTATGAGGAAGAAAATATGCTTAAGATATTTGTAACCACTTACAGTGCAAGGTATAAGCTCTATGGTAATACTTTGTCAGAAGAAGGGGGTAGTATTGTTCCAGCAGCAATTACCTATCGTAAGGATGATAATGATAGTTATATACTAGATACATACGAACAAGCAAGAGATGGTTCGGAGTTTGGACCATCAATTAAAAAATATTGTAGGATGCCCAGATCTAATAAAGAAATTAAAGGACTTGTAGATAAAATTCTTAATCATTATGGAGATTACGAAGATATTCTTGTTCTTATGAATGACAATTTATTTAAGCATCTGAAGAAAAATGGTATAACAGATGCGACACTTACCAATAGTCAAGGAGGAGTTATATTTTCTACGAATGAGTTAAAATACAGACCTTAGATTTCTCAATCTAATTTAAATATATTAAAGAAAATCATATAAACTTGCATGTATTGATTAGGAACTCGATTATTGGAAGTATTCAATAGCTATGTAGATAAGAAGTAAGCATTTTATAAGTAATTGGAAAATCAAACAGAAAGATAATTAAAAGATAACCTTGATATAAAAAATATCAGGGTTATTTTTTCTGCCTATTTTCAAAATTAGACTTCGTAAATCACCTTCTAAATGTGGAAACATATAGAAGGTGATTTTTTTTTCAAAATAATTTAGGATTTAGACTTCAAAAATGAACTTTAGATGTGGAAATATATGAAGAGATAAATTTTCTTAAAAATATTTTTCCAATTAGACTTAAAAAATCGACTTCAAATGTGGAAACAGGTGAGGAGGTGAATTTTATATGACAAAGAGATTTAATACTATTGATGGTGAAACTTTAATGACTATGCCACTAAAACCAATTAATTTCATTATTGAAAATCTATTATCAGAGGGACTTCATATTCTGGCAGGCTCACCGAAGGTAGGAAAGTCTTGGCTTGCTTTATGGTTATCCGTAGCAATAGCTAAAGGAGAGGAGGTTTGGGGAAATAAGGTTAAGGAAGGGACTACCCTTTATCTTTGTTTTGAAGATAGTCAAATAAGAATTCAAAATAGACTATTTGATATTACAGATGAAGCAACAGATGCAGTAAACTTCTGTACAGAAAACGCAATGCTAGGTGGTGAACTAGAAGAAAGGATTATAAATTTCATAAAAGAACATCCAGATACAGTTTTAATCATTATTGATACCTTACAAATGATAAGAAATACATCAAAGGATAATAATTATGCCAATGATTATAGTGAGCTAACTATTCTAAAAAATCTAGCAGATAAATATGGCATAGCTATTTTGCTAATTCATCACTTAAGAAAAGAATACGATAAAGATCCCTTCAATCGTATATCTGGAACAACAGGAATACAAGGAGCAGTGGATAGTAGTTTTATATTAGTAGAAGATACAAGAGGAAGTAAAGTGGCAACTTTATCTTGTGTAGGTAGAGATATTGACTATCGAGAAATCAAATTAAAAAGAGATGAAGATAATATTTGGCAAGTGGTAACAGATAGTTTTATAAATAAGGATGTACTACTAGATGATATAGTCATTCTTCTTTCTGACTTTATGGAAGATAGGGAATATCACAAATCAACTCCTACAGAATTAGCAGAGGAACTATCTAAAAACAGGGACGATAATATTTCTCCAAAG
>JAAYQJ010000038.1 GCA_012519355.1 Tissierellia bacterium
ATGAAAAAGGGTAAAAAAATTATAAGCTTAGGAATTGCACTACTAGCCCTAATATTTGGACTTATTAACCAAAATTTAAATGATGGCAAGTATAGGGTAGTTAGAGTAGTAGACGGAGATACATTAATAATTGAAATGGAAGATAAGGAAGAAAGGGTAAGATTAATAGGGGTAGATACGCCAGAGTCAGTCCATCCTGATGCTTCTAAAAATGTAGAGACAGGTAAGATCGCATCAGACTTTACAAAATCCAGATTGGAAGGAGAATACATAGAATTAGAATTTGATGTCCAGGAGAGGGACAGATATGGTAGGATACTAGCCTATGTATGGCATGATGGTGAAATGTATAATAAAGTCTTACTGAGAGAAGGCTATGCCCAAGTAGCCACCTTTCCACCTAATGTAAAATATGTAGAAGACTTTACCCAACTAGAAAAGGAGGCTAGGGAAGCCAAAAGGGGACTATGGGCTGAACTTCCAGATGAGCCAGTAGATGAGGTTAAAACAGAAGGAAAATATAAGGCAAGCAAAAATAGCGACAAATATCATTTAGCAGATTATACCCATGCAGGAGAAATATCTCCTTAAAACCTAATATGGTTTCATACTAAGGAGGAGGCAGAAGCAAAGGGATATAAGCCCTGTGGTATCTGTTTCAAAAAATAACTAAATTGGGGGAATGACATTGGATACTATATTGATAAATGGTAAGGTTTACACCATGGATAAAAAAAGAAGTATAAAGGAAGCCATAGGAATTAAAAATGGAAGAATAGAAAAGCTAGGAACAAATGAAGAAATCCTTTCATTAAAAGACAGTGGTACAGAGATCATAGACTTAAAAGGGAATTTAATCTTACCTGGATTTAACGATAGCTATACCCACCTAGTTAACCTTGGCTATACCTTGACCATGGTTGGCTTACAGGGGGTTAATTCTATAGATGAAATAGGAAAGAGGATATTAGACTATATAGAAGACCATAATCTTAAAAAAGCCAGCTGGATTAGGGGTACAGGATGGAACCAAGACTATTTCCAAGATGAAAAGAGATTTCCCACTAGATTTGATCTAGATAAGATATCAACTGAATATCCTATTATCATTACTAGAACCTGTGGCCATGTTGCAGTAGCAAATAGCCTTGCATTAAAGCTATTGAATATTACTAAGGATACTCCACAAATAGAGGGGGGACACTTTGACCTTGATGAAAGTGGTGAACCCCTAGGTATATTTAGGGAAAATGCAATTTCATTAATCTATAACTCTTTACCAAATCCTACAAGAGAAGAAACAAAAGCCATGATGAAAATGGCAATTAAGGAATTTCATAAGCTGGGAATTACCTCTGTAGGTACAGATGATTTCGAAGCCTTGCCAAATAAGGACTATAAGCAAATCCTAGAATCCTATTTAGACTTAAGGGAGAATAATGAATTAAATATAAGGGTAAACCAGCAATGCTTGTTGCCCTCTATAGATAAGTTATCATCCTTTTTAGAGGAAGGATATAATACAGGTTGGGGTGATGAAAACTATAGAATTGGACCACTAAAACTCTTATTAGATGGGTCCCTAGGTGCTAGGACTGCAGCCCTAACTAAAGCTTACAAGGATGATAATACTACCATGGGAATAGTGACCATGGAAGTGGAAGAGTTATGGAAGATTGTTGAGTATGCCCATAAAAACAATACCCAAGTAGCTATCCATGCCATTGGGGATAGGGCTATGTATATGTCCATGGAAAGTATAGAAAGGGCCTTAAAGAAATATCCTAAGAAGGACCATAGGCATGGAATAGTCCATTGCCAAATAACTGATGAAGTATTATTAAATAAGTTTAAGGAATTGGACCTAGTAGCCTATATCCAACCAATATTTCTAGATTATGATTGGAAGATAGTAAGGGATAGGGTAGGAGTAGACTTGGAAAAAACCTCCTACAACTGGAAAAGCTTAGTAGATAAGGGAGTAAATATAGCCTGTGGGTCTGACGCTCCAGTGGAGACCTTCAATGTTTTATATGGAATATATGAAGCTGTTACTAGAAAGGATTTACAGGGGAACCCAAAGGAAGGCTGGCTGCCAGAACAGGGTCTTACTGTAGATGAGGCAGTTTATGGATATACCTTAGGTGGAGCCTATTCCACCTTTGAAGAAAAGATAAAGGGGTCTATTGAAGAAGGAAAGTTGGCAGACCTCGTAGTCTTGTCAAAGGACATTTTTGAAATACCAGCTGAAGAAATAAAGGATGTAGAAGTATTAACTACCATATTTAGTGGGAGAATAGTCTATGAAAGATAGGCTATTCTTTTTTATTCTTTATCTTTAAACAAATGCAAGAAATAAATCTATAACTTGCAAAAAATACTTGATATTAGTTAAGAATAGTGTTAGAATTGTTACTAAAATAATTTACCGCATTAAAGTGGGGAAACTTTTATTTGGAGGTGTATAAGGTGATCAGAAGGTTCAAAAAGGTATTAGTTGCAAATAGAGGCGAAATAGCCATAAGAATTTTTCGAGCTTGTAGTGAATTGGGAATAAGGACAGTAGCCATTTATTCCGATGAAGATAAAAACTCTCTATTTAGAACAAAAGCAGATGAATCCTATTTAATTGGAAGAAATAAAGGGCCAGTTGCAGCCTATCTAAATATAGATGAAATTATAAGATTAGCATTGAAAAAAGGAGTAGATGCAATACATCCAGGGTATGGTTTTCTATCTGAAAACCCAGAGTTTGCAAGAAAATGTGAGGAAGTAGGCATTGAATTCATTGGACCTAGCTCAGATATGATGATAAGGCTAGGAGACAAAATCCAATCGAAAAAAGTTGCCAATAGTGTTGGAGTACCAACCATTCCAGGTATAGAGAAGGCCGTTTCTACAGAGGAAGAGGCCATTGAGTTTGCAAAATATGCAGGTTATCCCGTTATCCTAAAGGCAGCTGCCGGTGGTGGTGGCAGGGGTATGAGGGTAGTTAAAAATGAAGAAGACTTAATTAGGGAATATTATAGTGCTAAGAATGAGGCTAAAAAGGCCTTTGGCATAGATGATATTTTCATTGAAAAGTATCTAGAAAAGCCAAAACATATAGAGGTTCAAATACTTGGAGACAAACATGGAAATATAGTTCACCTATATGAAAGGGACTGCTCCATACAGAGAAGACATCAAAAACTAATTGAATTTACACCAGCCTTCACCCTAACAGATGAGCAGAGGAAAAAGATCTGTGAAGACGCAGTAAAAATAGCTAAGGCAGTTAATTACAGAAATGCAGGTACTGTAGAATTTCTTTTAGATAAATATGGGGACCATTACTTCATAGAAGTAAACCCAAGAATCCAAGTTGAACATACAGTATCTGAAATGGTTACTGGTATAGACATAGTACAAAGCCAAATCCTAATTGCCCAAGGATATCCTCTAAACTCTAAGGAAATAGGCATTAAGTCACAGGATGACATACAGGTAAGGGGATATTCCATCCAATGTAGGGTTACAACAGAAGACCCATTAAACAACTTTGCACCTGATACAGGGATTATAGACACCTATAGGACTGGTTCAGGCTTTGGAATTAGGCTTGATGGAAGTAGTGGATTTACTGGGGCCAATATTTCCCCATACTATGACAGTTTGTTAGTTAAGGTAACCTCCTGGTCTAGGACCTTTGAAGATGCAGCTAAAAAAGCAGTTAGGGCCTTGAAGGAATTAAAGATTAGGGGAGTTAAAACCAATGCCCCATTTTTAATAAATGTATTAAACCATGAAGAGTTTTTAAGTGGAAAATGTAATACTGGATTTATAACCTATAATCCAGAGCTATTTGATATAAGGGCTAAGGAAGATATAGAATTTAAGATCTTAAACTTTATAGGAGAAAAAGTAGTAAATGAAACTAAGGGGAATAAGCCTGATTTCGATTTACCAAGGATACCAAAAGTTATAAGACCAGAGAAACAATATGGAACCAAGCAAATTTTAGATGAAGAGGGACCTGAAGGCTTAGTAGAATGGATTAAAAATAGTAAAGCCCTATTAATAACAGATACAACCATGAGGGATGCCCATCAATCCTTGATGGCAACAAGGGTGAGAACTACAGATATGTTCAGAATAGCTAAGGCAGTCTCAGTACTTGGGAAAGACCTATTCTCACTGGAAATGTGGGGAGGAGCAACCTATGATGTAGCCTATAGGTTTTTAAAGGAAGACCCATGGACTAGGTTGGAGTTACTAAGGAAAAAGATTCCAAACATATTATTCCAAATGCTATTAAGGGCTTCAAATGCTGTAGGCTATAGTAATTATCCTGATAATGTAATCAGGGAATTTGTAAAAGAAGCTGCTGATAAGGGCATAGATGTGTTTAGGATATTCGACTCCTTAAACTGGCTAAAGGGGATGGAAGTAGCCATAGATGAGGTTCTTAAAGTTGGTAAAGTTGCAGAAGCCTGTATTTGTTATACAGGAGATATCCTAGATAAATCAAAGACCAAGTATACCCTAGATTATTATGTGAAAACAGCCAAGGAATTGGAGAAGATGGGAGTTCATATCCTTGGAATTAAGGATATGTCATCCTTATTAAAGCCTCAAGCAGCCTACGAATTAGTTAAGGCCTTGAAATCAGAAATAAAAATCCCAATCCATCTCCATACCCATGACACAAGTGGAAATGGGGTAGCAACAGTCTTGATGGCAGCCTATGCAGGTGTAGACATAGTAGATGCTGCATTTAACAGTATGGCAGGTCTAACATCTCAGCCAGCCCTAAACTCAATAGTGGCAGCCTTAGAACATACTGATATGAGCACAGGGCTAAATGTTGATGATCTCCAATTGATTTCTGATTACTGGGATGATATAAGACCAATATATAGACAGTTTGAATCCGGCTTAAAATCTGGAACAGCAGAAATCTATAAATATGAAATTCCAGGTGGACAGTATTCAAACCTAAAACCCCAAGTTGAAAGCTTTGGTCTTGGCCATAGGTTTGATGAAGTAAAAGAGATGTATAAAACAGTCAATGAGATGTTAGGAGATATTGTAAAGGTAACCCCAACTTCTAAGGTAGTTGGAGATATGGCCATATTTATGGTGCAAAATGGCCTAATACCTGAAAACATCTACGAGAAAGGAAAAGATATGGCCTTTCCTGATTCAGTAGTATCCTATTTCAAAGGTATGATGGGCCAGCCTATAGGTGGCTTCCCTGAAAAGCTTCAAAAACTAGTGTTGAAGGGTGAAGAACCTATAACCTGTAGGCCGGGAGAGCTCTTTGAGCCAGAGGATTTTGACAAGATAGAAAAACACCTGAAGGAAAACTTCAATATAGAGCCAGTGAAGAAGGACCTATTATCTTATGCCTTATATCCTAAGGTATTTGAAGATTATTTAAAATATTTAGAAGAACAGGGAGATTTTAGCTGGATGGATAGCGATATCTTCTTCTATGGTTTAAAAGAAGGAGAAACTGGAGAGGTAGAGCTTATTGAAGGAAAAAGGTTAGTCATTAAACTACTTGAAATAGGTAGATTAGATGAGGAAGGCTATAGGACCCTATACTTTGAAGTAAATGATAGTAGAAGGGCTATAAAAGTCTTTGATAAGGGAAGTAATATTAAGAAGGAACAAGTAGTTAAGCAAATGGCAGATCCAGATAACAAAAAAGAGATTGGTGCAAGTATTCCAGGCCTAATTACAAAGATCTTTGTTAAACCTGGAGAAAAAGTTAAGGAAAACCAATTAGTTGCCATTATAGAAGCAATGAAAATGGAAACCCATGTAACTACACCTGTAGATGGAGTAGTAGAATCTATAGTAGTTAAGGAAGGAGACAATGTAGAAACAGGAGAACTCTTGATCATACTAGAATAAGGGGCTTGCCCCCCTTATTTTTTTGCCAACTATTGATTAAGAATATTAAATAATATAAGATATATCCTAGAAGACAAAGAAAGAGGGACTGCCATGCTAAAATCAAATATTGGTGAATTAACAGCTTTAGGAACTGCTATTTGCTGGTCTCTATCTGCCACCTTCTTTGAACTATCAGGTAAAAAAGTAGGCTCATTGGCAGTAAACTATATTAGACTGGTTACGGGCTTTATCTTTATCAGTATTTTTACCCTTATTACGAGGGGTTACTTATTACCCCTAGATGCTAATAGTCAGAACTGGATATTTTTAAGCATATCAGGACTTATAGGTTTTTTTATTGGAGACTTATTTTTATTTCAATCATACTTAGAAGTGGGCTCTAGGGTATCCATGCTTATTATGGCAACATCACCACCTATTACAGCCCTTTTAGGTTTTTTAATCTTTGGAGAAAGACTAAGCCTTATAAGCTTGCTAGGTATGGCTGTGACCTTAACGGGTATAGCATTAGTTATATTAAGTAGAGGAGATGAGGAGAAAAAGGTAAAGGTTACTTATTCTATAAAAGGCCTTACCTATGCCTTTTTAGGGTCTTTGGGTCAGGCTGTAGGCCTTATATTTAGTAAATTAGGCATGGGTTCATATAATGCTTTTGCTGCAACTCAAATCCGTATAATAGCTGGATTTATCGGTTTTACATTTTTAATACTATATTCAAAGAGATTTGAAGACATAAAAAATGCATTCAAAGACAAGAATGCACTTTTAGGTATTACAATAGGTTCTATATTTGGACCCTTTGTTGGGGTAGGATTATCCTTAATATCCCTCCAATATACTTCAGCTGGTATTTCATCAACCATAACATCTATTACCCCTGTAACCATTATTCCATTAGCTGTTTTAGTATTTAAGGATAATATTAAGGTAAAGGAGATAATGGGGGCATTAATAACTGTAATTGGAGTAGGAATACTATTTTTATTTTAGGGATGGGTAACCATCCCTTTAAAATTTATTATAATGTACCTTATCAAACTTTAATGTTTCAATTTTATGGGCTTCCTTTTTCTCATCAGGATAACCTATTGAGATCATAGCCTCGACCCTGTAATTATTCGGGATACTTAAAATTTCCTTCGCATTTTCTTCTACTTCTTTTCCATCCTCACTTAATCTCTCTCTTACTTGTAGCCAACAAGAACCAAGACCTAAGGATTGAGCAGTTAATTGTATAACAGTAGCTAAGATAGATGAATCTTCTATCCATAAGTCTGTAACTTCAGGATCAGCGAGTATAACAAAGCCTAAGGGGGCATTTTTCATTGGCCATGATGCAGGACCCCTAGCATTTCCAAGTTTAGTTAAGATCTCTTTATCTGTAACTACAACTAGTTCCCAAGGCTTCTTATTTCTTCCTGAGGGGGCAGTTAAAGCAGCCTGGATAATCTTATCTATTATTTCCTTAGAAAGCTCTTGGTCCTTATACTTTCTAATACTCCTTCTATTCATCAATAAATCTAACATAAAATCACACTCCTTGTTAGTATTTGACTATATTATACCATTAAATGCAAAAGAAGGTGTCTTATTAAAGACACCTTCGGATAGATACTTGTAATACATAAAGGGAGAGATTTCTGTAAGCTTTATGTATTTCTTTAAGTACTAATTAAAATATGTCAAGGATTAGTCTACTTCAATTATACTAACATAAAATACCTATGACAAATAGAAAATATTAATAGGAAAAAGTTTGTTATTGATAAATTTTTGATAATCTGATAAACTTCTTCAAAAATAGAGGAGAGAATTATCTCTATGACCCTATACCAACCTGCAAATGCAAGGTGGTCCAGCTAATATAGATAAGGAGGTGACCTAGTACTAGTCTTCTTATCTTAGATAAGGAGATTTTTTGCTTGTATAGACAATGTTGTCATTCTGAAGGAAGTGAAGAATATTGATTGAAAGGAGAATACAAATGAATAGTTCTGGATGGTTAAGATCAATTATGGCAGTTAATATGGAAGCTGAGAAGTTTCTTATCCATGTTGCAGATATAATTGGTAAAGAGTTTGAAGAGGATGTACTTGTGTTAGAGGTATTGAAGGGTGAATATATGGTTGTATTCAAGGAATACTCTACCATAATTTCAAAGGACATGGTAGAAAAGTTAAAGATGGAGTTTGACCCTTATCTGGTAGACAAGCATATACTTAATGATTTTATAAAGCAAGGATTTGAATTTGATAAAAGAAGGAGTCAATATATTAGGTATGTTTATGGGGTGATTGATGTGGATTATTAGAATTAATGGAATTGTTTACATAAATAAGAAAAGCAATAATTAATTTAGATGGAGTATTTCCTAATGGTAAAATCGAAATAATTTGTGCAAAAGGGGATAAGCAAAATAAAGAAACAGGGGAGATTATTATATAATGACTTCCCCTGTTTAACAATTATATATTTAGTTTATAACCTAAGGTTTTCTAAATACAAATAGATATTCATGTGCAATTAATAAAAAATTATATTCTATGCTTCTTTTATACCAAAATCCCGTTGCTTGACAATTATGCTGCTCTTTAATAATAGTTTCTTTTAGTGCAAATCCTGCTTTAAGAAATCGCTGCATTACTTCAAAGCCAAGAGGAATCATATGTTTATTTCTACGGGTATCTCCAATTAATACTGCACAATACTTGTCCTTTTTAAGTACACGATACAATTCCTTTGCAACCTTTGCAATTTCATTTAAGAAATCATCTATATCTAATAAAGACAAATCTCCCTCGATATCATCACTATATTTTATTATATTAGCATATGGAGGGTGGGCGCATATTAAATCAATGCTATTATCCTCAATTATATTTAAGTTTCTTGAATCCATATTGTAGATAGTAGGATTGTAGTCATAGTTCTTATTGAAGCGGAGGCTTTCTTCTGCAATCTTTATGGCATCAGGATTTATATCTATACCTATCCCTTTTCTTTTTAAGAGTTTAGTTTCAATAAGTGTAGTTCCACTACCTAAAAATGGGTCAAGTACTGTGTCACCTTCTTTTGTATATCTTAAGATTAGGTTTCTTGGTATGTAAGGAGACCAATTGCCCCGATATTTTCCATTATGTGTAGCCCAGTCGCCTCTGTCTTTAAAGCTCCAAACTGTAGTTGCTTCTAAGTTAAAATTTTTTGGCTCCCATTTTTTAATATTTAATGGTTTTTTCACTATATATTGTGCATCTGATTCCATAACTAAATTCAAGCTATCAGATACAAATTTCTTGGTTTGATTTAAAGATTCTGCAATTTCATTAATGGTAAATCCATTATTATTATAAGCGATTATGTTTTCTAACAATGATTCATAGATTTCAGGATGGCACTCATTCAAATGATTAATATAGTCTTTTGAAGCAATGTTTTTAGAGCATATCTCACATTTCACTTATTTATCCTCCTATAGCTTTATAATTTCTTCAAGAACACCGTCATATATCATCTTAGTATTGATTATGTAGTCGTTGTTTATAAATGCCTCTTGCAAAGGGGACTTTGCAGTTTCCCAGCCAGTTCCATCAGTAATCCATATAAACTTATCTACGATTCGGTATGTTTTTAAAAATTTGTCAAGAGACTGAAACTCACCAGCTACTGACTTTAGTTTAGAGCCTCCTCCTGAAAAAAAGTTTGTTTCTATTAGAATCATTCTTCCATTATTATTAAGTATAGCAAAATCATACTGTCTTGAACTTTTATCAACTGGGAGCTCCAATTTCCAAGTTTTATAAATTTTAGATTTTGTAGCTTGGGCCATATATTCTAGTTTTAAGTTTTTACATAAGTTTGAAATATGCCATTCTATAATATCCTCCATAATTTTGCCGCCCCTATTTTTTCTTCCATTAGTTCCAATGCCTACTTCAAGCCCTATACAATAATCCACTAAATTTTTAATCTTTTTGTTTTCAAATAGATGAAGCAAACCTATCCTTTCACAAAACTCAACAATGTCATTTATTTCTTCAGAGGAGTATTTTTCCTTTTTCTTAAAACTGTAGTTCTTATATTCCCAATCAGGAGTTTTGAAATTTGTTAAGATTTCCAAATTCTTATCCCTAACAGCAACCAGTATAGGTATTATAGATGAAATCTCAGGATACCTCTTTAATAAATTCATGAATTCTTCTTTAATATTTGCTTTGCCTATTAAGTAATTCAAAATATTAAGTTCAACCTCAATGTTTTTTACATTTTGAAAAATTTTACTCCAATCAACAAAAAAATCAAAAGTCCTATTTGTACACTTTAGGTTTTTAGTCAAGTATTCAAACACCTCTAATTCGGTGTGTAACCCCATATTTTTATAAACATTTAAAAACTTCAACGGAATCACTCCTAATAATTTTTGATAAGTAATTCAGTTATGTTACCTCTGCCATTGGAATTAGAATTTATTATTCTCTTTGCATTTACTCTTATTATGTTAAAACCTTCCGATTTTGGATATAAATCTTCAAAAAAGTTATCCTTTATATTTACATTTTTGGGATCGGAATTGCTGAGTAATAGTTTTGCTCTTCTATCATTTAACTCATGAAAAAATCTTCCTAGTCTTTTTTGCTCATCATCATTAAAATCATTATTTGAATATGAAGTAAAATTAGAAGTTTTATTTAATGGTCTATAAGGAGGATCAAAATAAACAAAAGTTTTATCATCTACATAATCTTTTACATTAAAAAAGTCACCTTTTAATATAGTTACATTTTTAAGGACATTTGAAACATTCCTAAGATTGTTTTCATCAAGTATAGTAGGATTTTTATATCTGCCATATGGTACATTAAATTGACCTTTTGAGTTTACTCTATATAAGCCATTGAAGCAAGTCCTATTTAGGAAAATAAAGTATGCAGATTTTAGTATTTGGTCGTCAGTAGGCTCATTATATAAACTCCTTATTTTGTAATAGTATGCCTTTCTATTTTCATCATCACGACGTAAGTATTCTTCAGAGATTTCAGATAGTTTCTCAATCAATGAATCCACATTTTTTTGTATATCTTTGTATAAATTAATTAAATCTTCATTATAATCATTTATTATTATTTCTTTAAACTTATACTTACTAACTAGATCAAATAATACTGCACCACCACCTACAAATGGCTCAATATATTTTTCTATTTGGTTATTTAGTAACTCTTCTGGTAAATTTTTATTTATTTCTGGTAGGAGCTGTCTTTTTCCTCCAGCCCATTTGACGAATGGATATGGATTTAAGTCTTTCATTATATCACCTTTGCTTTCCTTATTCTAATATAGTATAACATATATTTGCTCTGATATAGTCAATAAAATTATATCACAATATTCACTATAAGTGAAACTATCTATACAATAAAGTAGTATACAATTAAATTGAGGTGATTGATTTGAGCGGTAGACATGAAGAGCGCTTTAAAAAGATAGGAGGAAACATTAAAGATTTTAGGATTAAAAAAAATCTTACCCAACAAGAATTAGCTGAAAGGGTTAGGATCAGCTTAAGCTATTTAAGTAAAATTGAAGCTGAAAACTGCAATAAGAGTTTTTCATTACATGTATTATTTGACATAGCTGATGTATTGGATGTGGATATTAGAGATTTATTTGTATGATTATTTAGTTTTAGGGGGGATATTATGTTGCTAGAAGAAGCAATTATTAGATTAGAGCCACAGATTTTTAAGAAATTTGGTGACATATTTACAGAGGAGCAAATGAAAGATATTATTAAAGCAAAAGGTAGATCGGGGCAATTATTGGAGTTGTTATTGGGGTTGGAGAATTCTTCAAAACTTTTAGACTTTGAAAATGGAGAATTAAAAACTAATAAATGTGACAGATTAGGCAAACCTTTAGAAACTATGTTTATAATGCAGATAAGTTCTATAATTGATGAATTATTAGCAAAAAAACCTTTTTATGAAACACCCTTATTCAAGAAAATTAACAATTTATTATATGTCCCAATATGTAAAGAGGGAGAACCAAAGGACTGGTTTATTTTGCCATATGCTCATGTTAACCTTTTGGATAATAAGTTTAAAGAGTTAAGAATTCAAATTGAAAAAGACTACTACAATATATGTGAACAACTAAACAAGCATATAAAAAGTAGTGAAGAAGGATATATACATACTTCTAATGGTGAATATATTCAAATAAGAAGCAAAGATTCAAAACCTTATAGTCCAATATATTCAAAGATTTATAATAAAACTGTTTCTAATAAGAATCATGCTTTCTATTTCAAAAAAAGTTTTATGATATATATTACTCAGTAGAGTTAATTCATGAAGTGGTTTAACTAATTTTGGTTCACAAACAAAGGATTAATCTCTTATATGATATTGGTTACATCAACCTTTGATTTGATGATTAATCCTACAATTTTAATAAATAGAAATGGTATACAATCAAGGTAATTTGATTTTAATGAATTAGATAATTAAAATAAGGAGGAGATTTAGTGAGTCTAGACTTTCAACCACCTATGAGAACAGGGTTACTTGATTTCTTAAAAAATAGTTCTGGCTGTCAATTTGTCATACCTGTATATCAAAGAAACTATACCTGGACGGCAGGGAAAGAAGTAAAGCAATTATTAGAGGATTTCAAAAATGTATTAGAGAGAAAATATTCCAATCATTTTTTAGGGATCATTATTTATTTAGATACTCCCATTGACTTTTCATCTAGAGAATTTTCTGTTATAGATGGACAGCAAAGATTAACAACAATATTTTTGCTCTTATATTCAATAAGAACGATGTTGAAAGAGCAAGATGAAATAGACGCAATTAATAGCCTAGATGGCCAATATTTAACAAATCCTTTTGCTACAAATAAGAAAATTAAATATAAATTAAAGCCATTAGTATCAGATGATGATGTATATCAATATATTGTCAACGATAAAATAGATAAAAACCAGAATAAGGAATCGAAGATATTTAA
>JAAYQJ010000243.1 GCA_012519355.1 Tissierellia bacterium
ATTATCACTTTCACTGCCTCTCTTTTTACCAATAGCATCTATCTCATCTATATAGATGATAGCTTTTTCATTTTTCTTAGCTTCTGCAAATATTTCCCTAGCCCTTTTAGCACCAACACCTACGTATTTTTCAACAAAATCACTACCCCCAGTTGCTATAAAGGGTATACCTACTTCATTAGCCATTGCCTTAGCAATCATTGTCTTACCAGTACCAGGGGGCCCAAATAACAAGACGCCTTTAGGCACCTTTATTTTATTTGAAGTAGATGAGTTTGGATTTGTATAATTTATTATAGGTCTGACAATTTTCAAATATACTACAGATGAGATAATGACAGTTATTACAGTAGATGCAAAGCTACTGGTAGGTTTCTTAATGAAAAGATTCTCAGCATTATTAATAGTCTCCATTATAACATCATTCTTGACTTGGTTTTCTTCCACTAATTTTGATACGTTCCCTATAGCTACTCTACCACTCCCGGTTATTCCATATTTTACTTTAGCTTCATCGCTTAAAGTACCTGTAAAGATATCCTTTTCTACATCATATCCTAGGTCACTTACCTCTTTTTCTGCGATAAAAGTTCTGAAATCGTCTACAGAGACAAAGTTTAGACGGGAATTTTTTCTTATTGTTTCCAATCTATTTTGTGCATTGACATTTGCATATATAGCTCTTACTCCACTTATTGAAATAAGTATGGCTGCCAAGCAAAAAACAAAAAAGCCACAAAAGTGGCTTATATTGAGTGGCGGGAGTATGTGGGAATCGAACCCACCCAAGACGCTCCTAACGCCTCGCGCTGGTTTTGAAGACCAGAGGGCACACCAGCACCCATCTACCCCCATATTCATTTTTTGAGACTATATTATTATAGCATATCGTCAGTTTTTGTCAAGAATCAATGTCTTTAATTCAACTAGCGGTCTGGAAGGCAAAAATATTAATGAAAGGGCTACTGAAAATCCCACTGTCTTTTCCATAACCACAATAATTATTTTATCCATATTTCTAATTTCTTACACCATAAATTGCAGCTTTTATAAGTGTATGATAAAATATCTTTATTAATATGATAAAAAACTAGCAAAGTGAAGTAGGTCAATAACCGGTATTTCTTTTAGGAGAATGGCTGTCGTAAAAGGGATAAACAGACCTTATATAATAAAATGAAGGAGTATGGTATAGATATGTAAGTTTAAGCATATCTAAAAAGTATAACAATGTTATTCCAGGGGAGGATTATATGAATAGGAAATATCTTATTTTATCTCTCATAGTAATTGTAATTTCAGTGTTACTTACAGGCTGTATGCCTGGAAATGGAAAATATACATATTCAAAACCTGCAGGATTTTTATCAGGTATATGGCATGGATGGATTGCCCCTTTTTCTCTAATTAGGGGAATATTTAACCCCAACATAAGGGTATATGAACCTATAAATACAGGTTGGTGGTATGATTTTGGATTTTATATGGCAATAATAAGTGGATTTGGTGGCTTGTCCTTAACTAGGGAAAAATCTAAGAAAAAACAATAAACATGGTACCTTAACTTTCTAAGGCACCATGTTTATTATTTCAAATTCAAAATAAGATTTCACACGGACAAGTTTTAGTTTCTTAAGGTTGCTTTTATCATATCCTTATTCAAGATCAGATTTATTCCTTCTATGATACTCCTAACGATTATGTCAGCCCTTGTTAATAATTTTCCTGATGCCCCTTCTCCTTCAATAATCCCTATTGATAGGATAGATGCTTCAAACATAGGAATGTCATTAAATCCATTACCAAAAGTTATGGTCCTATCCCCGCCAAGTTTTTCTACTATTTCCCTCTTAGATTCCCCTGCCTTCTCCTTGGGAAAGGACAAAACTTTGCAGTTAATATCCTTACATTCTTCCTCAACTGTTCCATATGTATCTGCAGTCAGTATATATATTTTTGCATATTTTGATAACTTATAAATTAAATTAGGAACTCCATCTATTAGTTTGCCCCCTACAGCTATGGTACCATTGTAATCAAAGACTATATTTTCAATAATAATATCTTCTCTTCCTGGTATCTGGTATACTAGCATATTAACCTCCTTGACTTAACAATACATTCCCTCTAAGTATTCCTTAGTTCTTATATCCTTTGGATTAGAAAACACTTCATTTGTTTTTCCATATTCCACTAATTCCCCATCTAGGATAAAGGCTGTATAGTCTGAAATCCTTCTTGCTTGAAATAAGTTGTGTGTAACTATTATTATAGTATAGTCTTTAGACAATTTTAATGCAAGTCTTCTATTATTGCAGTATTTTTTACATCTAATTAGGTCTAAGATAACCCACCCCAAGGATTGACAAAACTAGTTTTAACTTGTTCATTAAATACATATTTAATAAAACTTATAGGTTTATTTATAACTATGAAGGCTTGGTAAAAATATGTTTACCCCAACAAATGTAAATATTACACATATAAAACCTATTACTGCAAACAAGGCAGCTGGTCGACCCTTCCATCCCCTATTAAATCTTAAGTGAATATATACAGAGTATATCAACCAAGTAATGAGGGACCAGGTTTCTTTAGGGTCCCAAGCCCAATATCTTGACCATGCAGCCTTGGCCCATATCGCACCTGAAACAATAACTATAGTAAGCATTAAATAACCAAATCCTATTACCCTATAGCTTAAATAGTCACAAACCTCATTGTCAAGGAATACTTTTTTATCCTTGTCTTTGCTTCTAGAGTTATATAGATACATAATAGCTAAGCCACAGGCTACTGCAAATGACCCATAGGATATAACTGCTGATGCAACATGAAAAGTTAACCAATTACTCTGTAGGGCTGGCATCAAGGGCCTAATTTCTTTTGAGAGAGTGGAGGCATATCCCATCATGAGAAAGGCCAAAGGCATAACAAATCCTCCTACAGATGTAAATTTGTAATATAGCTGGATTAGAATATAACACAAGACTATTCCCCAGGCAAAACTACTAGCAAACTCAAACTGATTGCTTAATGGTAATCTTCTTGACTCAATGACTCTCAAAATCATAGATATAGTATGGATAGCAAAGCCTCCTATAGAAGCATATACTCCATACTTTCCTACCTTCTCTTTTTTTCCAACAAGATATATAAAGAAGACTATAGTTGACAACATATAGAGCAATAATGCAATTGTGAAAGTCAAGTCTTCATAATAGATAAAATCCATTATACTTCCTCCCCTCTTTTATACTTTACTTCACTCAACAGATTTTTTAATTTATAAGTAAATCCCCAACTATTCTGCTTAGTTATTGGTATTACGGAATCTCTAGTAATGTAAATATATTTTGGATAAAGATAAAAAGATAGTATCAGCCCTATAAACACCAATAAACAACCAGCTAGAACAAAGTAATAACCATGATCTTGCCTATAAGTCATTCCAGTATAGAGAGTCGGTTCTAGGAATTGAATTTTTAGATTGTTATATGGCATTTCTTCACCTGGCTCTACTATATAGGAGCCTGCATATTGACCATCCTCATGGAGAACAACAGCATAACGAGGGTTAATTATTTTTTGAGATCTTGTAATTGGGTTACCCATACTGTCCATGGAGAAGTCCGGGAAAAAACCATAGAGAAATACCATTAAGTCCCCTGCCTCATATACATGTTCTTGGCCATCTCCAATAAGACTGTCACAAAGAAGGTTCCCATCTTCATCTGTGATTTTTATCTTATTGAGCCATCCATAATAGGATTGGTACAAATTTAATCCATTATGTAATAGGGGATTATTAACCCATATTTTTTCTTCCTTAACCTTGACACCCTCTTCATAGATAGAAACTTCACTAATATATTGTTCTATACTATTGTCTTCACGAAACTCAATGTAGAAATCATCTACTACTATGGAAAAGTTGTGGTCTGGAAAATTCATTTCCTGTCCAGGTAAGAGACTTACACTGCCCTCAATTGCAAATAGGTTTCCAATAAATCCCCCTAATACTATAACAATTATTCCTATGTGGGTAACAGTCGAACCTAGACAACCTATTCTGTCCTTTACAGCATAAAATCCTACACCTTCCCCTATTATCTTAAACCTCTTTTTCTTAAGCTCATCTATCAATAATTCTAACTCTAAATCTCCCTCATATAGGTTTTCACTATTTTCTTTGGGTTTAGGAGTATATGTATTTTTCATTCTTTTTAATTGTCCAGGTAGAAAATTTAAAGTACAACCTGCAAGATTTACTATAAAAATAGCAACTATGGTTCTAAAAATTATGGAATTATATATATTGTCAAACTGTAAGATAAGCATTATCCTTCCAAAGGTCCTATATAAATGGGGATAATGATCTGGTGCAAGGCCTTGAGGTACTATTGTACCTATTATGGAGTAGACCGCTATTAATAAGAACAATATTATTCCAAATTTGAGACTGATTAAAAAATTTGTGACCCTCTTAAGCAATTTATCTCCCCCTAAATAAATTTTGGGTTGAAAAGAGTTCTATAAAAGAACTCTTTTCAATAGTCTAATTAGCTTTTTTGATTAATTCTTCCAGATCCTGGATTCTTTTTTCTCTTTCTGCATCTGTTCTTAGTCTTTCGACTTCGCTCCTAAATTCCATCAAGCCAAATGACTGATCTGTCCAACCTTGGCGGCCTGCCCATTGAGAGCTCATATGGTATGCACCTTTCCTAGCCCTATTAGTAGCCATATTTACCTGGAAGAAAAGGCTTTCTACCGCCGACAGCTGCCCTGCAATTGGATGGGCATTGGTAATCTCCATGGTCGGCCTTATTAATCCATCCTTTTTCAAGCCTTCCAACATTCCTTTAGCTTCTCTCATTCTTCCAAGGGTGTATTCTGCCAATTCATTTGCATTTCCTAGCCATTCCCTAGCAAATTCTTCTGTGTGGCAAGTGTTACATGAGTTTTCAACCATGAAAGTTACTTCCTCATCATAATCTTCCATTCTGTTTCCATATAAGTCATGGGCCTTACCATTTGCAGTATTATGTGATCCACCTGGCATGTGACATGTAGAACATGTTGGTGCTCCTATTGGCTCAACCTCTTGTCTTGCCCAGAACTCTTCAGTTGAACCTGAAAGGTCCCAAGTATCTCCTAGGGACTGCCATAGAATACCATGTCTTGATTCAATATAAGATTCATATTGGGGATGACCTGGTCCTGAATGACATCCATTACAAGTTTCTGGACTTCTTGCCTGTTGTAGACTGAACTCATGGCTACCATGGCAACTACTACAATCTCCTAAAGAACCGTCATCATTTATAACACCTACACTATGACAATTGGCACAACCCCATTTATCTGGGCCTCCCTCTGGATAAGCCTGCCACTTATATTCCACTTCTACACCATTATAAATTGATGAATCCTTGCTCATGGCGTGGACAATTGCAGTACTGTGGGTACTCATTGCAAATTCTTCCGCCTGCTGATTATGACATACTCCACAAGTTGTTGGTGTCGGTTTTTCAAGATTTTGTGGATCTGATCCATGGCAAACATCACAGCTGACCCCTTCTTTTGCATGTTTACTCTTTGACCATTGAGTTAATATGCCAACAGGTTGGTTTATTATCCATTCTTCAGACAAAACCTCTGTATAGTCCACATCTACCAAATCTGATGTTATTGATTCATCAATAGATGCAGTATCCTTAGAACATCCAGTTAAGAAAAGTCCTATACAGAGAATTCCAAATAGGCAAAATTTAAGTATTTTCCTTTTATACATTTTTCTCCCCCTTCTTTAAATATTTGTATATTTTTTAGTCCAGTCCAAAATTATAAAATTATCCTAACTCACCTCCAATTATTTCTTCTCTTAATAGATCTCTGGACCACAGATCTCCTCTTCATGGAATAAGTACCATCCAAATTTTTATGTAAGTATGCAAAAAAAATAGAAAGTTTGACTGTAAACATCAAACACAATAAAATAACTAAAATCAAAATTATTAGTTTGTTATTTGCCAAACTTTGTATTTTATGGGATTTCCCTTGTTTATTTCAGTATATCACGGAAAAAAACTAATGAATAATACAAGAAAAATATAGCATGCTATAGAAAAAATCTATAGCATGCTATCTACATTTCGCTTTAATATCTCTATGTATTTTTCACCTAAAGGACTAATCTTTCTATCTCTACTTTGAATAATACCCACCTTTACAAAATTGTCTACTTGAAGCTTTACAGATACTATACCCATATTTTTAAGCCTATTACTTATTATTCCTGTTGATATAGTATACCCATTAAGGCTAGATATTAAATGGACTAAGGTTGCTCTTTCACTAACTTTTATATTTTTCTTGTGAAGAATCGTGCTTAGTATCTCATCAGAGAAAAAGAATAAATTGTACTCATCCTGCTCGTAGGACAGACATGGATAATCTATGAGGTCTTCTAAGGGCACTTCACTTTTATTAGCAAGGGGATTATCCCTACTTACTAGTATCTGCGGCTTAGCTACAAATAACTCTATAAAATCCAGATTATTATCTTCTAAATGTTTTTTAATAGTCCTCTCATTTAACCTGTTCAAGTAGATGATTCCTACTTCACTTCTATATTCCCTAACATCCTTAATAATCTCGTGTACCTTAGTTTCTCTCAACCTAAAGTTATAGGTCTCTCCTCCATATTCTTTTATTAATTCACTGAAGGATAGGATGGCAAGGGAATAGTGTTGGGTTGAAATTCCAAATTCTTGTTTCCCAGGTCTTTCTTCTATGTATTTTTCTAATAGCTTGGCCTGTTCAACCACTTGTCTTGCATATACCAGGAATTCAGCTCCCTCATCTGTCAGATTAACTCCCTTAGTAGTCCGATTAAATACCTTAATATTGATCTCTTCCTCTAACTCTTTTATTGCATTAGAAAGACTAGGTTGAGAAATATAAAGACTCTTTGCAGCCTTGTTTATTGAACCCTTATCTGCTACTTCAATCAAATATTTTAATTGTTGTAAAGTCATATATAAACCAACTCCCACCTTTTAACACATAATTCCATTATATAAAAATATGTAAATTTATGCCTTTAAATATCATATCACAAATTTTACCGAATTGTTAAAATAATGTTTATTGATTAATGAACAGATATAAAAAAACCTCCTAAGACTTGAAAGGTCCTATGAGGTTATAGCTAAACTAATATTTAAAATTATAAATTAGAATTATTAAAATAATAGCCGACTCCCCATTTTGTCATAATATATTTATTGTCTGATGAATCCCTTTCTATTTTTTCACTAATTCTTCTTATATGAACGTCTACCGTCCTTAAATCACCATAATAGGCATAGCCCCATACTAACTCTAATAACTCTTCCCTTTTAAAAACCTTTCCAGGATTTGAAATAAGTACGTAGAACAAGTCAAATTCTTTTCCAGTAAGATTTACATTCTTATCTTTAACTGTTACCTTCCTACCTACGGTATTTATTGTAAAGTCACTTATCTTTATTATTTGACTATTGGTATCCACTGATTTATAGTTTTCCCGTCTTAATATGGCCTTTATTTTTGACTTAAATACCAAGATATTAAAGGGTTTTATAGCATAATCATCTGCTCCCTGTTCTAAGGCTAATATTTTGTCTATATCTTCACCTTTTTCCATCATTACTATAATTGGTACTTTAGAAATATCCCTAATGGTGTTTATGTTAATCTAAAAGTGGTCCACCATTTCAGTTGAAAACTGGTCCACCTTTAAAATATAATACCCCTATGAATGTCTTTTTAGGGGGAGATGGAAGGTGATAACGCTGGACCAGAAAG
>JAAYQJ010000244.1 GCA_012519355.1 Tissierellia bacterium
CTTCAATGGGAACAATAGTGAAATGTAGGATTAGCACCAGTAATGTAATAGGAAAAACAGTCATGGATACTTCTTTTAGTTTATTAAGTAATATGTTCAAATAATGCTCCCCTTTCTCTAAAGTAAATATCTATAAAAATTTGTCTTATTATAACATATTTAGCGGGCCTAAATAAATAGTTTTTAAAAAAATTTTAAAATATCAATTAATTCCTAATAGTTTTTCCCTTATAATAGATTTTTAATCTTAAAAAATACCAGTGAAATCACTGGTATTTTTACTTAATTTCTATTACTTTCTGTTTTTTATATTTCTTTAACCTTGGAAATCATAAGAGTTTAGTTTTAATGAATCACTCTTCTTGCTGTATAGTAACTGTTTGCATAATATCCTGACATTAAAGTTGTGATTTTAACTACATCTCCTGATTGAGGAGAGTGAACAAACTTACCATTCCCTACATATATCCCAACATGGTTTATAGTCCTTCCATTTCTTGCGAAAAATACTAAATCACCAAATTGTAAATCATTTTTTGACACATAGGTACCTGCACCTGCTTGGGATCTTGATGTTCTAGGTAAGTTTATTCCAAGTTTTTTGTATAAGGAATATACTAAGCCTGAACAATCATAACTATTTGGACCTGTGCCACCCCATCTATAGGGTTTACCTGGTTCTTTAGGAATAAGATTTTTTAATTTCAATATTAAAGGATTTTCTGCCCTCTTTGTACCACTTCTAGATACAATTAGTGCGTTTTTCCTATCCCTTTCTGCTGCCAAAACCTTATCATATATTCTTTTTACAGTTACTATGGCTTCTTCTCTAGTAGTACTTCCCTTAGGTTTAAATCTGTTGTCACCAACACCATTTATTACTTCTGTAACATATAAATAATCTACAGCTTTCTTTGCCCATGGAGAAATCAAATAATAGTCATTAAAGTAATGTTCATGGTCACCAGAATAATCAAATCTTGGCTTTGCTGCTTGTAATGTACGATACAACATCACAGCTAGTTCTTCACGACTTATCTTTTCTGAGGGAGAAAACTTATTCTGCCCCTTACCTTGTATTATACCTGCTTTGTTTGCAGCTATAATTTTGGGGTTTTCTGTATCTACAAAAGGATTTCCTTCCTCTACAGCAATTTCTCTACCACCTAGAAATTCATATAATTCTAAGGCAAGTTCACCAAATTCTTCCCTAGTTATTGGATTTTTATAATCTCCCTGAATTCTTTCTGTAATTAGACTAATTTCCATAGCCTTGTCTATATCCTCTTTAGCCCAAGGGCTTGGATTTTGGACTTGTGTTTGTGGTAACGGTCCATTAGCATATGTATCTTTTGAAATAATAATAGACACGATAATTGTAAATATTAAAACCAATCTTAACTTCACTGCTTCTAATTTCATATCCTTTCCCACCTTCCTATCAAAGGCAGTAATAGAAATCAAGCCGTAGATTTAATAATATTTACATATTATCATAAAAGCCTATTATTTTTACAAACTTGATTATGGTAGCTTGTCCATGATTTGGTATTGAATAAAATTTCTAATATCATTTAATTTATTTTTCTTTGACCGCCAACTACTACTAGTTGGGAATATAATACCATCGGTTTTGAGGTTTTCCATATACCAAAATCCATCATCTGCTTGGTTCTTATATAACCATTGTTTAACAAAATCTAATCTTACTTCATCTTTTACATAAGGTGCAGCTAGTCTAATTGCTATTAGATAAAATATTGTATTTTTATGATTGAATACTTTAGGTAATTCATATAAATTTTCCTTATAAATATAGTAAATACCTTGCTCCATTATATATTCAAAATAAGCTAAACTGGCTCTTTCATCTAGTTGATTTCTTAAGAAGTTTACCATATAAAAGGAGGTTGGATCAATAACTCTCTGGCCTGATTTTAGTTTACCAAAATTTCTTTGATAATTAGCTTTATATAAATCCACATTAAATTTGTTATCTACAATGGATTGTGTGATTATATCTGTCCACATTGATTGTAGTTTCTTTACTTTATTATCTTCTACATTGAAAATGACTAACCAAGTAGCAAACATTAATTTCTCAAAGACTTCCCACTGAATTACTTTCTCTTTACGATCTGATATTTCCACTAGTCCATCAAAGCATTTTTTTACATAGGATAAGGTCTTATCTACAATAGGGTTGTCTTTATCTAAACCTAAATAATAGAAACGATTTAATGCTTTTTCTGTAGTTATTTGGTTATCCTTGCTCATACTGTGAAATGGACCAAAACTTCCATCATGTTTTTGGTGGTTAATCAAATCTTCAATTTTCATGAATATTCCTCCTTAGCCAGCCTTATCTATTCTTCCCTATGGTGAACTCTATATCTTAAAACCGTTTTCAATTTGGATTTATCAGTTTTTCTTGGGTCTGAAATATAAATTTCCCTATGGACTAGGCTTGTTATCTCTAGCTTGTTTTCTTCAATGAATTCTTTCATTATTTTAAAAGTCCTTGACTCATTGTCATATGACCCAATATGCATCATCTGAACAGCTAATCCATCTTCCATGGATTCAAAACTTACCTCATCTAATAATGGATGGGGTTTTTTCTTTCTAACATGGTCAAAGGCCCTTTGAACTACTTCTTCATTAACAAAATCAGGCTGCCTAATCATAATTGTATATACTAATTCATCCTTAAGGAGAACATCAGACTCCCTTCCCTTTTCTGTCAAATCCCATAATCCTTCAAGGGGATAAACTGTATATTCATAATAACCATCTGGTGTATATCCTTGCTTTGGCATCATGCGGATAGCATAGGCTAGAGAATATAAAACACCTACCCTTTCAGAGAAGTCTTCACTATTTGGATTTCCCTTTCCCTTTATCATAAAGAAATTCTGTTTTGGTACAGTTACTAAGGTTGGTTTTTCCTTGGGTAAGTATAGGTCTTTTTCTTGCTTTCTCCATTCGTACTTCATAGTATCCCTTCTTTCTATAGATTAACATGGTTTCTTATAGCATACTTTATCTTTATTATATATTAAATAAGACCTTTAGAGGAGAGCAAGATTATTTATCTTAAAGTCTTTAGAGAAAAAGAAACATAGGAAATCCTATGTTTGCTTGCTTTCTCACTTATTCAATTGGTCTTAGAGTTTCCTCTAAACTTGATCTTAAATGTTCATGTTGTGGTGGTAACATTAAGTTTTCTCCCAAGGAGTCCATGTCTTCATCTACGGCAAAACCTGGACCATCAGTTGCTATTTCGAACAATATGCCACCCTTTTCTCTAAAGTATATGGATTTAAAATACTTCCTATCCCTTACATCGCTAACTGCAAATTTTCTTTCCCTTGCTAGTCTTTGCCATTCCAATAGGTCTTCTTCATCTTCTGCCCTCCAGGCTATGTGGTGAACTGTCCCTAGGCTAGTTATTCCCCTTCCTCTGCTTGTAGTTTTTATGTCTATTATATTTCCAATATCTGCAGAGGATTTAAATCTAATATAATCTCCTTCTTCTCCAAGCTTTTCAAAACCTAATAGGTCTTCCATGATTTCAGCTGTAAGATCTGGAAAATGTGAATAAAATACTGCTCCTGAAAATCCCTTTATAGCAACTTCTGGGCTTATGCCATCTAGGCTCCAATGGTTCTTATCTCCTTCTTCCCTTTCTACTAATTCTATTATTAGGCCATGGGGGTCAGTAAATTCTATGGACTTTTCTCCAAAGCGACTGCTGTCCTTGAAGTCAATATTAAATCTACTTAGCCTTTCTTCCCAAAACTTAATAGCCCCAAGGGGTACCATATAACTTGTAACCCCTACTTGGCCATTTCCAACCTTTCCTTCCCTAGCATTATCATAAGGGAAAAAGGTTATTATAGTTCCTGGTCTAGCATTTTTATCTCCAAAGTATAGGTGGTAAGTCCTTGGGTCATCAAAGTTAACTGTCTTTTTTACTAGTCTAAGGCCTAGTACCTCCCTATAAAAATTAACATTTTCTTGAACATCACCTACTATAGATGTTATATGGTGAATACCTGATATTCTCTTTTTCATATTTAACCTCCTAATTTTATCTCGAATTCGAGATATATTCTTGAAATAAATGGCTACTCTTGTAGCCCTATTTTTTTAAGTAGCTTTATAGCTAAGTCTCTTTCTTCATCATTCAAAATACTAAAAATCTCTTCAATTCTCTTCTCGTGTTTTGGAAAAACTTCAGCCATAAAGACTTTCCCCTTCTTTGTTAAAGAAGCAAATTTTACCCTTCTATCATCAGAAGAATCTATCCTCTCAACAAAACCCTTTTCCTCAAGCTTATCCACTACATAGGTTATGCTGCTACTTGCCAATAATATTTTTTCACCAATCTTTTGTATTGGTTGATCTCCTTTACTATAAAGAAGTTCAAGGACTGCAAACTCTGTTGGATTTATTCCATAAGTCCTCATATCCTTTTTTACTAAATCTTCGACGGTTTGGGCTGCTCTTAACATTACTACTAATAGTTTTAAACTTTCCTTACTCATATTATACCCCCAAATTTATCTCAAAATCATTTATTTGCGTTTCATATATTTCTATTCCGAGGTAATTATATAATATTATCCTTATGTCGTCAAGCCTTTATCTAAAAAAAGAAAATCCAATGATATGGATTTTCTTTTTTACTTAATTTCTATTACTAATATTTTTATTTTTTTCCTTGGAATTGTATGTGTTTAAGTTTATTTGATTACCCGTCTAGCTGTATAATAGCTTCTTGAATAATATCCTGACATTAGGGTTGAAATTTTAACTACATCTCCAGATTGTGGAGAATGAACAAAGTTCCCATTTCCCACATATATACCAACATGATTAATGGTCTTTCCATTCCTAGCAAAGAAAACTAAGTCCCCATATTGTAAATCCTTTTTAGATACATAAGTACCTGCACTTGCTTGGGTCCTTGATGTCCTTGGTAGGTTTATCCCTAGATTTTTGTATAAATAGTATACTAAACCTGAACAATCGTAGCTATTTGGACCTGCCCCACCCCATCTATAGGGTTTGCCAAGTTCTTTTGGTATAAGGTTTTGCAATTTCAATATTAAAGAATTCTCTGTTCTCTTTACACCGCTTCTTGATATAGTTAGTGAATTCTTCCTTTCCCTTTCTGCTGCCAAAACCTTATCATACATTCTTTTTACAGTCACTATGGCTTCTTCTCTTGTAGTATTTCCCTTAGGATTAAACCTGTTATCGCCAACACCATTTATTATTTCTGTAACATATAAGTAATCTACAGCCTTCTTCGCCCATGGAGAAATCAAATAATAGTCATTATAGTAATGCTCATGATCACCAGAATAATCAAATCTTGGCTTAGCTGCTAGTAATGTACGATACAAGATTGCAGCTAACTCTTCACGAGTTATATTTTCTAGGGGTGAAAACCTGTCATCACTCTTACCCTCTATAATACCTACCTTATTTGCAGCCACAATCTTAGGATTATCTGTATCAATAAAAGGGTTGTCTCCTTCTAGCTGGATTTCTTCTCCAACTAGAAATTCAAATAATTCTAAAGCTAGCTCACCAAATTCTTCCCTAGTTATGGGTTTTTGATAATCTCCATGAATCTTTTCAGTAATAAGTCTAATTTCTATAGCCTTCTCAATATCATCTCTAGCCCAAGGGCTTGGAGCTTGGACTTGTATTTGTGGCAATGGTCCACTAGCATATGTAATATTGGAAACCATAAACATAATAAGAGTTAATATAATTATCCATTTGTATTTTACTGCTCTATTTTTCATTTCCTTTCCACCTTCCTATCCAAGGCAGTAATAGAAATTAAGCTGTAGATTTAATATTTACATATTAACACAAAATTTCATTATTGTTACCAGCTTGATTATGGTAGTTTGTCATGATATGGAAGAAAAAATAAGACCAATACAAATAAAAAAGAGATCCTATGGTTTAGTTACTATGCCATTTGAATCCCTTTTTTATACATAAATGAGGAAGATTTTTGAACAAATTAGAGTTTATTTGGCCTACTATGAGAATTACTCCTATCATGATGCCTAGCAAACAAGTCCTATACTTGCCATACTGGCTTCAATATCCCCATATCTCCCCCTAAGATATTCTTTATAGCTAATATTTCCTATTTCCAAGATAAGTATACCTAAAATCAACCCTTCAAATCCTTCATAGATTATTTACTGATACTAATTTAAATGTTGAATTTCATTTTATTAACCAATATAATATAATAAATTATATTTATGATATTTAATCTATAATTAACATATATTATTAGTAATACAGAATTCAATCATATATGGCTTGCAAATGAAGAGGCGGTAGGTTTAATGCCTATGCAGCCGGGTCTTTAAAAGACAATGGATATGATGAAATCCACGGGACATTGCCTTATGTAATGTTCCATTTTTTGTAATAGATCTAGGAGGCATTTTATATGGAGAATAATTATAAGAAGGTACAAGGAATTCTCCTTGTAATTTTACTGGCCAACTTAATTGTAGCTGGTTTAAAAATCTTTATAGGTAGTCTAATTAAAAGTGCCAGTATGACTGCAGATGGGTTCCATTCCCTTTCCGATGGTTCTTCTAATATCGTTGGCTTAATCGGTATACACTTTGCTTCTAAACCCGAAGATGAAAGTCACCCCTATGGCCACAACAAATTTGAAACATTGGCAGCCTTGTTTATTTCCTTTATGTTATTTTTAGCTAGTGGAAAGATTATTTTAGGGGCCTTTGAAAGAATTAATAATCCAATAATTCCTGAAGTAACTATAGAAAGCCTTTTGGTATTAATCTTTACCTTAATCGTTAATATAGTGGTTTCTCTTGTAGAATATAGAAAAGGAAAAGAGCTTAATAGCCAAATACTTATATCAGATTCAATGCACACAAGGTCAGATATCTATATATCCTTAGGAGTCTTGGCAACCCTTATAGGTATTAAGCTAGGCTTACCACCTATAATCGACCCTATGGTTTCACTAGTAGTAGCCGGCTTTATTATACACGCTGGCTATGAAATCTTCAGAGAGAATTCAGATGTCCTTGTAGATGGTGCAGCAGTTGATTCTGATGTGATTAAAACTATAGTAAAGAACTTTGAAGAGGTTATGGATGTTCACAAGATTAGGAGTAGGGGCAGTATAAGTAATCTCCACATAGACTTACACATAGAGGTTGATCCTAAATTAGATGTTGAAAGGTCCCATGAATTAGTCCACGATATTGAAGATGCTATCCGGGAAAATTTTAATAAGAATTCCCATGTTATAGTACATGTTGAACCTTATGAGGGGAAAATTGAGGAATAAAATTTGGAGCTTTCATTTGCTTGAAAGCTCCAATCTATATAGCTTATATTTTTCTTAATATCTCAAATCTCCTTTTCCCAATTTGTTGTTTTTCTAGTCTTCTGAACTTTTCATTCTTTACCTTCTGCTTTTTATCCATACAAAGGCCTATTATAGTATCTGACGTTGAAATTTCATATAGGGAATCTAATAAGCTGTCTATAAAGTTTTCTTCATTTCCTTCCCAATTGACTATATTGCCATAGGGGACATCGGTTATGATGATGTCTGGTTTTTCTTGAAGTTCAATTGACTTTAAGGCATCTGCTTGAAAAACTTGGAAGTCTATATCTATTTTAATTAATCCTTTAAGCTTTATTGCACTATTTTTAGCATCTATATGGGATTGTTTCTCATAGTTTAAAATCATTTCTTCTATTTCTTTTATTCGCTTATCTATCCCCTCTATGCTGAGTAAGGATAAGTTCTTATTTGCAACATGAAGTATTTCCTCATTTATGTCGCTGCCAAATATTTTCCCGATTGTATC
>JAAYQJ010000245.1 GCA_012519355.1 Tissierellia bacterium
TACTCTTTAAATCATGTGATTATAAGATTAATGAAACATTTAAGTCCATTAGATTAAGTAAATTTGCAATATAAGAGAAATCCTTATAAATAGATGTCTATACAAAGCACACGGTACATACCATTTTATTAGGACTTCTAAATTTAGTATTAGTTAAACTATATTAAACTTGGAAGGATTTGTATGGGTTTGTGTAGAATGATATAATTACACATAAGATGAATTATATGACATAAAGCAAAATATTAAAGTGGAGAAAGGGGTAGAAGATATGGAATATAATATGCTTAAAGTAACGGATATTGAAAAAGTCATTCCTTTATACATCGAGTATTATAATGAAAAAGAGGGAGCAGAGTGGACAGAAGAAACCGTGTATAAAAGGATACATCAAGTTGTTACAATGGAAGATTCATATGGCCTTATTCTGAGTGATGATGATTCAATCATTGGATTTGCTATGGGATATTTCCAACAGTATGATGATGGAAAGGCATATGATTTGGTTGAAATAGTAATCTCATATAAATATCAAAGAAAGGGCATCGGTACATTATTTATTAAGGAGCTGGAAAAGAGAGTAAAAGAACTTGGTGCATTTCTGATTCAATTGCAAGCTGTGAACGATGAGATGCATAACAACTTTTATGGAAATTTAGGATTTGGGGATTGCAAAAACTTAATATTGAAATCAAAATTAATATAAATTGTAATTTATCGGCAAAATTAAAAGTGTAATTTATTTTTACTGTTGAGACACGCAATCTATTCTATGCGACATAAATTTATAAAAAAGGAATGGATATATTGCTAATTTCAAGAATATAACCATTCCTTTTTTGCTTGCTAAAATATCACTTATTATTAACAAAGCCTAAATAATGGGAGGTCTTAATAGAGCATCTTATTTGGACCAAATATGTTCTTTAACATAGCCTTTTAAATAACAGAGCTTTTGTCCTAGTTGGGGCAATTCTTTATAGTGTATCAATCCTACTTTTTATGATGTATTTTATGTTTGTTACAATTCAGATGATTTTATCATATGTTGCTTTTGCAAAAATGAAAAAGGTGGAATAGACTATACTTTAGTGTTTAGATTTAAAGGTAGTTTTTGAATTTACTATTTAATATAAATTTAGCTCTGGATTTTGTGCTTTAATAGTATTACTATATTTGTGGAGTGACAGATGGATGAGCCAATAAAAATCTAGTGAGTAAGATAACTCACTAGATTTTTTATTTTTTGCATTTTCCCATAGTAACTTTTCATTCCATTTTCTATCTGTTAAGTAAGAAGAAAAATGGAGGTGGAAAAATGAAAAGCAAAACTTTAAAGGAAATCAGATTAGAACATGACCTATTACAAAGTGATGTGGCTAGGGAGTGTGGAATAGGGACTTCATATTATTGCTTAATTGAAAAAGGAAAAAGAACACCAACTTTAAAAACTGCCAGGAGAATTAGTGGCTTCTTTAATATGACATTAGATGAGTTTTATGAAGTTCTAGAAAATCAGGACTAATAAGGGAGTGAATAGTATTTGAGAAGAGGTGGTATATTTGGTAGCTGTAAAGTGGATAAAGATTGTAATAGATATCTTTGATGATGAGAAAATACTCTTAATAGAAAGCATGCCTGAGGCTGATTCATTGATAGTAATTTGGTTCAAGATATTGTGTCTAGCAGGCCGGATAAACAATGGGGGAGTATTGATGCTAAACGACAGGATAGCCTATACAGATGAAATGCTCGCTACTATTTTTAGAAGGCCAGTTAACACTATTAGGCTGGCTATATCAACATTTGAAAAGTTTGGAATGTTAGAGATAATTAACAATGCCATAACAATACCAAATTGGGGTAAGCACCAGTCCTTGGACCAAATGGAGAAGAGAAATGAGTATATGAAGGAATACATGCAAGAATACCGGAAGAAACAGAAGGCATTGGCCAGTAGGGGAAAAAATCTAAAGAGTAAAGTTAACAGTAAAGTTAACGGTAAACCTAACGTTAATAGCCTAGATATAGATAAAGAATTAGAAGGAGAAGTAGATAAAGATATATATGTAGAAGTAGTGAATTATCTAAATGAAAAAGCAGACAAGGCATTTAAGCCTAGTAGCAAGTCTACTAAAAGATTGATAAGTGCAAGAGTAAAGGAAGGGTTTTCCCTAGAGGATTTTAAGAAGGTAATAGATATTAAGGTAGGAAACTGGTCTAAGGATCCTAAGATGAGCTCTTATCTAAGGCCTGAGACTTTATTTGGTACTAAGTTTGAAGCTTATTTAAATGAAAAATCAGGGGAGATTAAGGAGGACAATAACTATGGATGGTAATCATATGGATATAAATGAATTCTTAAGAAAATCAATAGAGGAAAATGAAAAAATAGCTAGGAAATTTTTATTGGAAGAAAGAAGAAAGAAAATAGAAAAATTATCATATAATAATGGGATACCTAGTTTGTTTAAGGACAATTTGATTAAATAGAATAATCTAACCTCATGTTAGTGTAAAATAATTGTAGGGAAAAATACAAAAAAGAATAGCCCCATATGTTATGATAGAAGTGTCAAA
>JAAYQJ010000246.1 GCA_012519355.1 Tissierellia bacterium
TCATTCTTGGTTTGTCTAATATACATCTTTCTAAAAGCATCAGATTGAATAGGATTAATGACATAAACAGTAAATCCTAGATCAATTAGATATGAATAAAGACTAACCCAGTAATGACCAGTAGCTTCCATGCCAATAATGGTATTGGAAGTATCAGCTTCAAATTTCTCAAAGTAAGAAATTAACTTAGTACACCCAGCTTGTGAATTAGAAAAGGAAATACTTTTATCAAGAAGCTTACCATTAGAATCAATGATAGAGGCTTCGTGGTTTTTCTTAGCAATATCAATACCAATATAAAACATAAAATCACCAACTTTTAAAATATTACAGATAAAGTCTAGTACCTCTTTACTTTACACCGATACAACCTCGTTGGATATTCAGTAACCATTGTACTATCCAGCTCATTCGTATATGGATGTAAAGAAGAGGCGTAACTCTTAATTAGGAAGACTAGGCCTCAAGGAGGAATGCTACGACCTCTATCTGTACAAATATTATCTCACAAGATAAGTGAGATAGAAAAGTAAATATAGTTTTTAACTACAACATTATTATACGAGGAGGAATAATAATGAGAATAGAAGTAGATGCAAGAGGACAAGTTTGTCCAAAACCAGTTATAATGACTAAAAAGGAATTAGACAATATAGAAAGTGGAGTAGTTACCACAATAGTAGATAATGAGGTAGCCAAAGATAATGTATCTAAGCTTGCCATATCCTATGGATATAGTTTTATTATAGATAAGGGAAAGGATAATGAATACTATATTCATATTACAAAGGGTGGAATTGAAGAGGCTGTAGGTTTTGCGAAACCGAAAGTTGAAGCTGAGCCAATGGTATGTATGCCAGACACCTACAAGGATTTGACTATTGCAATAGGTTCAGATAAAATGGGAAATGGAGAAGATAAACTTGGAAAAATCCTAATGAAATCCTTCATTTATACTGTAAGAGAAACTACCCCTCTTCCATCAACTATGGTCTTTTATAATTCAGGAGTTTATTTAACCTGTGAAGGTTCAGAGCTTTTAGAGGACTTAAAGGCTTTAGAAGATGAAGGTGTTGAGATTGTTTCCTGTGGTACATGTTTAGACTATTATAATTTAAAGGATAAATTGCAAGTTGGAGAAATTGGAAATATGTATAGTATCTACGAAAAAATGAGGAATGCAAACAATACAATAACATTAGGATAGGAGATAGAAATGAGCAAAGAAGTATATGGAGTCACTACTTTTAATTCTACCCACCATACCATCCAAGCAGAGGGAGTATTTAAAGAAAAGGGCATAAGTTTTAGGACTATTCCAACACCAAGGGAAATTACCCGTAGTTGCGGTTTAGCCATTTTATTTGCCCTAGATGATTTAGACAAGGTAAAGAAAATGGTAGTTGATGACGAAATAAATATTGCAAACATCTATAGTTATACTAAGGAAGGCCATCAAAGTAGTGCAGAAAAGATAATATAATTTAAGGTGATAGAATGGAAAGCTTTATGAAAATAATGGACTACTACTTCAAAGATAGTAGTGGGGATCTGAATATATTTGGTAAAATCGGAAAGATCATAATAATTTTAGTAATCATTAAGCTCTTATCCTATTTAACTAATAGGGTAATAAATAGGTTTTTAAAGAGTAGAAGTGAATTTAATTTCTTTTCCAACAATAAAAGGGCCAATACAATAGGAAGTATATTAAAGAATATTATTAGGTATGTTTTATATTTCATAGGAATTATTATGATCTTGGATATTTTCAATATAAATACTACTTCCATTATTGCAACTGCTGGGATAGGAGGCTTAGCCATAGGTTTTGGAGCCCAGTCTTTAGTTAAAGATGTAATTACAGGCTTCTTCATCCTAGTAGAAGACCAATATGCAGTAGGGGATTTTGTTAAAATCAGTTCCTTCGAAGGTACAGTGGAGGAAATGGGTTTAAGGGTTACAAAACTAAGGGATTTCTCTGGAGACCTTCATATAATTCCAAATGGCTTGGTTCAAGCTGTAACCAATAAAACAAGAGGTGATATGAGGGCCTTAGTGAAGATACCAATTGCCTTTGAGGAAAATATAGATAGGGCAATAGAAGTATTGAGTAAAGCATGTGAAGAAATTAAAAACTCAAATGAGGATATATTAGATGGACCTAATATTATTGGGGTTAGTGATATGGATGATGTTGGCATGACCATAACAATAGTGGCCAGAACCAAACCCATGTCTCAATGGTCTGTTGAAAGGGCTATAAGAAAAAAAGCAATAGAGACCTTAAAGAAAGAGAATATAGAAATTCCTTATCCTAGGCTAGTAGTATTTGGAGGTGACGAAAATGCTTAAATACGAAGTTGGAGATATTATTACATTAAAAAAAGGTCACCCTTGCGGAGAAAATAAATGGGAGATTTTACGAACTGGAGTAGATATAAAACTAAAATGTTTAGGCTGTGATAGACAAATTTGGTTGACTAGGATTGAATTTGAAAAAAGAGTTAGAAAAATTTTAGTAGATGAAAAATGGATAAGTATAGTCCATTACAAGGGTAAAGACGATAATGAAAAAATTGAGGATTAAGATAATTATAATTAATATATATTAGAATTGACAAAATTTATATAAAACATATACAATATATATTAAACATATAATTTTCATAATAGGAGGAGTAAAATGGACGAAGGGTCTGGGGGCACGATTACTGGACAATTGCTTTTAATTTTAATTTTAACCATGGTAAATGCTTTTTTTGCAGCATCAGAAATGGCCATGGTATCAGTTGATAAGAAGAAACTGAGCAGTGAGGCAGAAGAAGGGAATAAAAAAGCTAAAATGTTATTGGATCTATTAAAAGAACCTTCAAGGTTTTTATCCACTATCCAAGTAGGGATAACAGCAGCAGGTTTTTTTGCATCTGGGTCCGCAGCAATAGGGCTTTCATCTGATTTTGGAATTTTATTATCTAGATTAGGTGTTCCTTTTGCAAGGGATGTAGCTTTCATATTAATTACTATTATTTTAATGTATTTTAATTTAGTTTTTGGAGAACTTGTTCCAAAGAGAGTAGCACTGAAATATTCTGAGAAATTTTCTAAATTTGCTATAAGGTCAGTAACTTTAGTCTACAAAATTATGCGTCCTTTTGTTGCTTTCTTGTCATTTTCAACTAATACGGTTTTAAAGCTAACGGGCATTGGAACCGATGGTGTAGAAGAAAAGATTACCTTGGAAGAAATACGTTCCATGGTAGAAGTTGGACAAGAGCAAGGGATTATTAACCCAGTAGAAAGGGATATGATAGACGGTGTTATAGGCTTTGATGATAAACTAGCAGAAGAAATAATGACTGCTAGAACTGAAGTCTTCATGATAGATTTAGAAGATCCATTAGAAGAATATCTTGATGAGTTGCTGCAATTAAAATATTCAAGGATTCCAGTATATGAAGGCTATGTTGATAATATTTTGGGAATACTATATCTAAAAGACCTGTTATTAGAAGCTTATAAAGTAGGTTTTGACAATATAGAAATTAGAAAAATTCTTCGACCAGCTTATTTTGTCCCTGAAAGAAAAAATATTAATGAGTTATTCAATGATCTTCAAATTAAAAAACAGCATATGGCAGTTTTAATTGATGAATATGGTGGTTTCTCTGGAATTGTAACCATGGAAGACTTAATAGAGGAAATAGTCGGGGATATAGACGATGAATATGACCATGATGAGCCCGAATTTCGGAAGATTGACAATAATACATTTATTGCAAAAGGTACAATTTCCATTAGAGAATTAAATAATAAAGTAGACATTGAATTAGATGAGGATTCAGAGGATTTCGATACCTTAGGTGGATTTTTAATAGATCAGATAGGTTATATACCTGAAGACGGCCAAAAGGTCGTTGTAGAATATGAAAACCTAGAATTTCACATAGAAGAAATATGTGATAAGCGAATACATTGGGTTCGCATAATTGTAAATGAAATTGAAGATGAATTTGAAGATGACTTAGAAGATGATGAGTAAGATGAAAAGTCAGATACATTTTTTTGGTATCTGGCTTTTTTGTTTTGTCATATGAAATGACACTTTTTGATGCATTTATTAAATAATTTAAAATAATAATGTAAGTTTGTCATTCATTTGTCAATATATTCATAATATTTTAAATAGAAGAACTTTTACTTTTACCATCTAAATTGTATTAAAATATTAGACAATTAAAATGTTACATAGTAAACTATAGGTAAGGTATAAAACCTAAATTATGGAGGTGCATATGATGTCATTAAACTATGCTAAGCGTTTGGACAACATTAAGGCTTCAGAAATTAGGGAGCTGTTAAAACTTACCCAACAGCCACATATAATTTCATTTGCTGGAGGAATGCCAGCGCCAGAGTCATTTCCCATAGAGGAGTTCAAAAGAGTCAATAAGGAAGTTCTAGAAAAAAATGGAGCTTTAGCCATGCAATATGGACCAACAGAAGGCTATTTACCTCTTAGGGAAGCCATAGCAAAAAGGATGAAGAAATTAGAAGTAGATGCAAAAGCAGAGAATATTTTAGTCACTAGTGGTTCACAGCAAGGACTTGATTTTGCAGCAAAAATATTTATTAATCCTGGAGACATCATAGTGTGCGAAAGTCCAACCTACTTAGGTGCAATCAACGCCTTTAAAGCCTATGAACCTAAGTTTATAGAAGTATCTACAGATGACCATGGTATGGATATGGATGAATTAGAAGAAGTCTTGAAAAGCAATGATAGGGTAAGATTTATATACGTTATACCAGATTTTCAAAATCCATCAGGAAAAACATGGTCTGTTGAAAGAAGAAAGAAACTAGTGGAATTAGCAAATAAATATAACGTAGCCATAATAGAAGATAGTCCTTATGGAGAATTGCGATTTGAAGGGGAGATTTTACCTTCCATCAAGCATTTTGATACTGAAGGTAGGGTGGCTTTCTTAGGTACTTTTTCAAAAATATTGAGCCCTGGATTAAGACTTGGTTGGGTAGTTGCAGATCAGGAGTTATTAAGTAAGTTTATATTGGTAAAACAAGGTGCAGACTTACAATCCAGTACAATTTCCCAGGTAGAAGTAGCTAAATTTTTAGAAGTTTATGACTTAGATATCCATATTCAAAAGATAATAGACCTATACAAACATAGACGAAATGTAATGATGGAGGCCATAGAGAAGGAATTCCCTAAAGAAGTGAAGTATACTTATCCTCAAGGTGGACTATTTACTTGGATAGTAATGCCTGAATACATGAATGCTAGAGAACTGGCAACAAAGGCCTTAGAATATAATGTAGCCTATGTTCCAGGAGGCTCCTTCTTCCCTAATGGTGGAAATGAGAACACAGCAAGATTAAACTATTCAAATATGAGCGATGAAAAGATAAGAGAAGGTATAAAGGCCCTTGGAAAGGTTATAAAAGAAGCTTTAAGATAAAGACAATCCCCTCAGTTTTGAGGGGATTATTTTTGTAAATGAACTTCAATGCTAGTTCCTTCTCCTTCTTTACTAGACAAGTAGATTTTTCCATTATGAAACTCTACAATATGTTTAACTATTGAAAGACCTAAGCCAGTACCACCAACTTTTTTAGAACGCGACTTATCAACCCTATAAAACCTTTCAAATATCCTGCCTTGATCCTCAGTGGGTATTCCTAAACCTGTATCACTAACCTTTATAATTCCCAAATTATCATTAGGGTATATATTAACTGAGACCTTTCCGCCAAATTTATTATATTTAATGGCATTGTCTACAAGATTATATAATAAGTCCTCAATCATTCGCCTATTTCCTTCAATTACTGTCCTTCTACCAGTTAGGTCTAATGAAACGTTTTTTTCCCTTGCTTTAGGGGTTAGATTGGCTAAAACAGTTTCTCCAATAGGATAAAGGTCTAGGGATGCAAATTCCTTACCTATATTTAAGTCTTCCAATTGAGACAATTTAATAATGGAATCTATTAACTCTAGTAGCCTATTGCCCTCCTTCCTAATAATGGCAGCAGATTTTATAGCATCTTCACCCTTTGCCATGCCAGTTTCAATCATTTCAGCAAAACCATTTATGGATGTTAATGGAGTCTTTAATTCATGGGAGACATTGGCTGTAAATTCCCTTCTTATTTTTTCAGCCTTCTTTAATCTTTCGATATAGTCTTCTATTTCTTTTTTCTGTAATTCAATAGTTTTTATAAAGGGCTTAAGCTCCTCATATACTTCAGGAACTTTAACGTTTTCTCCAGACAATATGCTTTCAATATTTTGGGTAGTAAATTTAATTGGTTCAATTATTTTCGTAGTTAAAATAAATGAAATAATATACAAAAATAATAGGATAAATACCAATAGGCCAATTATTGCAGGCAGGATTCCAATAAAAACAAATTTTATATTTTCAATTGAACCTACCATGGGACTATAAAAGTCATGAAGCAAAAATACTAAAACTATAGAAGTAACTATTGCAGTTATACTTGCAATAATTGCTAGGGTATAATATATTTTTCTTTCCAAATCTATCCCCCTATCTTATAACCAACATTTCTAATGGTTTGAATATATTTACCTGCTTCTCCTAATTTTAACCTAAGGGTCCTAATATGGACATCAACTGTCCTGCTTTCACCTTCAAAATCAGTTCCCCAAACTTCCAGCATTATTTTATCCCTTGATAGGACTAGATCCTTATTCAGCAAAAGGTAGCATAGAAGCTCAAACTCTTTAAAGGTCAAATTGATTTCTCTTTGGTCTACACTTACACTTCGTTTATCTAAGTCCACTATAAGATTGCCAATGGTCAAGATGTTTTCATTATTATTTTGTGGACCACTCCGTCTTAAAACAGCATTAATTCTTGAAATCAACTCCATAACGCCAAAGGGTTTAGAAATATAGTCGTCAGCCCCCATATCCAAGCCCTTTACTTTATCGTATTCACTTGTTTTAGCGGATATCATAATAATTGGAATATCCTTGGTCCTACTATGGTTTCTCAATGTATCTAAAATTGTATAACCATCGTCTCCAGGTAACATTATATCCAATAATAGTAAATCAGGTGCTTCAAGCTCTAATTCCTTAGATAACTCAGACCAGCTTTCAAAACCCTTAGCCTTAAATTTATTGTTATTTAATGCATAGACTATTAATTCCCTAATATTCTCATCATCTTCAACACAATAAATAATTGGCACCATATCAACCCCTTTATTCAATTGACAATTGACAATTGAAAGTTAAATATATACTATAATTATACCTTAAATCTAATGCAATATATAAATAAACCAAGAGATTTTCTATATTTCTCTTGGTTAATTTAATTAATCATCGTATTTTCTTTCGTAATGTGAGCCTTCAATGGAATAATAAACCCACTCAGCTATATTTTCCGCATGGTCTCCAATTCTTTCAAAATACTTAGCAATCATAAGAAAATCTACAGCTTGCTCACCATTATCCATACTTTCCCTTATTAGATCAATAACTTCATTTTTTATAATATTAAATAAATCATCTACAACATCATCATAGTAAATAACTGATACTGCGAGGTCTAAATCTCTTTTTACAAAGGCATCTATACTATCTTTAACCATTTTTATAGTAGCAGTTGCCATTTGAGGTATATGAATAAGTTGCTTTATATATTTTTCATTAGCTAATCTAATGGTTATTTCTGAAATATCAGAGGCTTGGTCTCCAATTCTTTCCATATCAGTTATCATCTTTAAAGCAGAGGAAATCATCCTTAAATCACTGGCTACAGGTTGTTGTTGAAGTAAAAGTTTCAAGCATCTTTTTTCAATATCCTTTTCAATATTATTAATTTCCTTATCCCCTTCAATAACTCTTTTAGCTAAATCAATATTTTGCTCAATTAAGGCAGTAACAGCCGCCTCTATGGAGCTTTCTATGGCATTACCCATTTCAATCAACTCTTGATTTAGTAAATTTAACTCCCTATCAAATCTATTTCTCATCTATATCAATCCTTTCATAAAATCTTAACCAAACCTACCAGTAATATAGTCTTCAGTACGCTTGTCATTAGGATTGGAAAAAATATCTTCAGTATTATTACACTCTATTAACTCACCACTTAGGAAAAATGCTGTCTTATCTGAAACCCTTACAGCCTGCTGCATATTGTGGGTAACCATAACAATAGTATAATTCTTCTTCAATTCTACCACTAAATCTTCAATTTTAAGAGTAGAAATAGGGTCAAGGGCACTGGTTGGTTCATCCAAAAGTAGAACTTCTGGCTCAACAGCTAAGGCTCTAGCTATACATATTCTCTGTTGTTGACCACCAGATAGTTCTAGTGCATTTTTCTTTAATCTATCCTTTACTTCATCCCATATGGCGGCATTTTTCAAACTTCTTTCTACAATTTCATCAAGTTTAGACTTAGATTTAATACCATGGGTCCTAGGACCATAGGTAATATTATCATATATGCTCATAGGGAAAGGGTTAGGTTTTTGAAACACCATACCCACTCTTTTTCTCAACAAATTTACATCTATATTTCCATTTTTATATATATCTTGGCCATCTAATAAAACTGAGCCTTTAATTCTACAGTTTTCAACTAAATCATTCATACGATTTAAGGTTTTAAGAAAGGTAGACTTACCACAACCAGAAGGTCCAATAAAAGCAGTTATTAAATTTTCTTCTATTTTCATATTTATATCCTTTAGAGCATGAAAGTCTCCATAATAAAGATTTAAATTTTCCACTTTAATTTTATCCATTAACATTCTCCTTTGTAAATCTTTTTGCCATATAAGAAGATAAAGCATTTATTCCAATAACTACTACTAAAAGTATTACTGCAGTAGCATAAGCCTTATCAGTAAATAATCCTTCACTGGATAGGACATACATATGAATAGCCAAAGTTCTACCAGATGAAAATAAGTTTTCCGGTATTTTAGGTACTGAGCCTGCCGTATATATAAGGGCTGCAGTTTCACCTACTATTCTACCAATTGAAAGGATAATGCCTGCTAATATTCCAGGTATGGCACTTGGTAAAACAATCCTAAATATGGTTCTTAATTTTCCTGCACCTAATCCAAAGCTTGCCTCCCTCAGGGTATTAGGTACTGCAATAAGGGCCTCCTCAGTAGCTCTTATTATAAGGGGAAGTATCATGATAGAAAGAGTGAAGGCTCCTGCCATTAATGAAAAGCTCCAACCAAGAGCTGTAACAAAAAATAATAAACCGAATAATCCATATACTATAGATGGAATCCCAGATAAGGTTTCTGTAGTAAGTCTTATAATTTCTACAAATTTATTTCCAGTCTTTGCATATTCTACAAGGTAAAATCCCGTAAATACCCCAATTGGACATGAGATTATAAGAGCTAAAAAAGTCATCATTAAGGTAGTTATAATTGCAGGGAATAAGGATAGGTTTTCCGTATTATATTCTAAAGCAAATAAAGATGGATCTATATGCGGAATACCCTTAACTAAAATATATCCAATTAAAAGAAATAAAACTGAAAAGGTTAGTATTGCAGATAATAAAACAAACCCTTTAATAATCTTGGTATATTTGTTCAACTAATTCATCCTCCTTTTCAGTATAGAAAATACTCCATTAATAAAAAGTATAAATATAAATAAAATCATTCCAGTTGCAATTAAGGCTTCCCTATGAAGATCAGCAGCATATCCCATTTCCATAACTATATTTGCTGTTAAGGTACGAATTCCTCTTAAGATCCCATTGGGCATACGAGCTTGATTGCCTGCTACCATAACTACTGCCATGGTTTCCCCAATGGCTCTACCAATACCAAGGACTATGGAGGCAAAGATTCCACTTTTAGCAGCAGGTAATACTGCAAACATAACTGCTGTTTCATGGCTGGCCCCTAGGGCTATGGCACCTTCATAATAAGATTTTGGAACAGATCTTATGGCTGATTCTGAAAGTCCTATGATAGTTGGTAATATCATAATTCCAAGGAGAATAGAAGCTGTTAAAATGCTATTTCCATTTCCTCCAAATACATTACTTATAAAGGGCACCAATACTACCATACCAAAGAAACCATAGACTATTGAAGGTATACCTGCCATTAGGTTGACAGCAGGTTTAAGATACCTGTATATTTTTCTTGGACAGAATTTAGATAAAAATACAGCTGTCAAGACACCGATAGGGAGGCCAATTAAGATAGCTCCAAAAGTAACATATATACTTCCTAATATCATAGGAAGGATACCAAATGATGGCGGTACATTGGAAGGTGACCATTTCTTTCCTAATAAAAAATCAAATAAGCCTATTTCTTTAATAGCTGGTATACCTCCTGCAAACATAAAAACACAAATAAGAACTACTGATATAATAGAAGCGGAAGCGGAGATAAAAAAAATTATCTCCATAAATTTCTCAAGAAAGTTTTTCTTCATTTGATTTTCACCTACTTTATTTAATGTCGCTCCATTTAATTATTTCACCTGTAAATATTTTAGTAACTTGTTCTAAAGCTAAATCATCTATAGTATTTGTAGGATTATTTATGACTGCAATACCATCTATAGCTATTGCTAAATAATCTAATTCTGCTTTTTCACTGTCTTTTAGATCTCTAGAGGCCATACCTATATCAGCTGTACCAGTAATTGCAGCTTGCATACCTGCTGAAGAACCCGTGGAATGGATTTCGATTTCTGCATTAGGATTTATTTCTAAATATGCTTCCCTTAATTTTTCCATAACAGGAGTTACTGAAGTTGAACCAGCTACTATAACTTTTCCTGAAGGCTTTGAACCAGCATAAGGTGAAGGATTATCATCTACTGCTATAAAGCTATCTGATACTATTTCTTGACCTTCCTTACTCATTATAAAATCGATAAAATCTTGTGTTATTTCAGACACATCACCTTTTGTTGCTATATTAAAAGGTCTAGCAATTTTGTAACTACCATTTTTTATATTTTCTGTAGTAGGTTCAACTCCGTCTATCTTTAATGGTCTTACAGTATTATTTAAAGAACCAGTAGATATATAACCAATTGCATATTCATTTCCAGCTACTGCTGTTAAGACTTGATTTGTACCATTGTAAACTATTGCTTCCTCATAAGTTCTATCTACAGTATTTCCGTTATCATCTTTTGCTTCCACTCCTGTTAGCTCAACAAAGGCACCTCTAGTACCAGAACCTTCTTCCCTAGAAACAACTACGATTTCATTATTTAAATTAAAACTACTATTATTTCCTGTTGAATTATTATCTGTACCACATCCTGCTAACAAAGAGGCTACTAGAACTAAACTTAAAACCACTGTTAATAATTTTTTCATTTAATATCCATCCTTTCAAATCTTTCATATTAGTTTTCTTAATCTTAGTGTAAAATACCAATGTTAAATCTAAATACATGGGAATGTAAAATCTATGTAAAATTTTGGTTTTTACTCTCCATTTACTGGAAGTAAGTAGAAAATATTATGGAAGCTAAGAGATACTAAAGTTTACATAAATATGAGTAAAATAAAATACAAGGTTGACATTAGCACGATAAAGTTATAAAATATTAAAAACTATACATGGAATTAACACTCCTCCTTTTGGGATGAGTGTTTTTGTATATTATGGAGGTGTAAAAAATGGATGGTAGAATTGTAGCAAAATTTGGTGGAAGTTCCTTGGCAGATAGCAGTCAATATAAAAAGGTAAAGACCATAGTAGTGGAGAATCCAAATAGAAAGTTCATAGTGCCTTCAGCACCTGGTAGGAGATTTAAAGGAGATCACAAAATCACTGATTTACTATATATGTGTCACCAGCTTTCCTCCCATGGAATCCATTTTGGTGAAGTCTTCCAACTTATAAGGGAGAGATATATGGAAATCTGTAAAGGGCTTGGATTAAAAACCCCAATAGAAGAAATACTTGATGAAGTGTACGATAATATACATAAGGGGGCATCAAGGGATTACTGTGCCAGTAGGGGAGAATATATAAATGGAATTCTACTAGCAGACTTTCTAAATATGGCCTTTGTAGATGCTGCAGAAGTAATTAGGTTTGATCTAAAGGGTGATTATGATGAAGGGAGAACAGAAAAACTCCTTTCAGAAAAACTCTCTAAATTAGGTGGGGTAGTTATACCAGGCTTCTATGGTGGTGATGAAAATGGAAATATCATCACCTTTCCAAGGGGAGGCTCAGATATAACAGGTTCCATAGTAGCAAATGCAATAGATGCAAAACTTTATGAGAACTGGACTGATGTACCAGGTTTCCTAATGGTAGACCCCAATATTGTTGAAAATCCCAAGCCTATTAGGGAAATAACCTATGAGGAGCTAAGAGGCCTATCCTATATGGGGGCTCCAGTCCTCCATGAAGAGGCAATTTTTCCAGTAAGGAAGAAAGGGATTCCAATTCAAATAAGAAATACCAATAAAATAGAAGATGAAGGAAGCCTTATTGTTCATAGTAGGCTATCAAAGACCAACCTAGGAAAGATTACAGGAATAGCAGGTAAGAAAGGCTTTACCGTCCTATCCATTGAAAAAACTCTTATGACAGCTGAGAAGGGATTCCTTAGGAAGTTGGTGTCAGTATTTGAATCAAATGATATTTACATTGAGCATATGCCTTCAAGTATAGATTCCATATCAGTTATTGTTGCAGAGGATGAAATTAAGGGAAAAATAGATAAGATAATGGAGGAGATAAGAATCTATTGTAAACCTGACAGGATAACACCCTATACCAATATGGCCTTATTGGCAGTAGTAGGAAGTGGTATGATAAGGACTAAGGGAATTAGCGCTAGGATTTTTACAGCACTATATGAAAGTGACATAAATATTAGGATGATTTCACAAGGGTCTAGTGAGCTAAGCATAATAATTGGAGTTGAAAATGATGACTATGAAAAATCAGTAAAGGCAATATATAAGGCCTTTATTGATTATACTAGGTATAATTGGAAGAACACTAATGAAAAGTAGGGAGGGATAAGGGTGGTAAATATTGGACTACTTGGTTTTGGAACTGTTGGACAAGGAATAGTAGATATATTAAATGATAAATCAGATAAGGTCTTATTAAAAGATTTATATATTAAAAAGATATTGGTTAGAAGGCTTGAAAAGCAAAGACAAGTAAAAGTTTCTAAGGACAAACTAACTCTTAATCCTCAAGAGATAATTGAGGATAAAGAAATTGATATAATAGTTGAAGTTACAGGAGATGTGGACTTAGGATATAAACTAATAAAGAAAGCATTAAAGAATAAGAAGCACGTAGTAACTGCAAACAAGGCTCTAGTATCTAAACATTTTGAAGAACTCACTCAGCTTGCAGAAGAAAACCATGTATATTTTCTTTATGAAGCCAGCGTAGCAGGTGGAGTTCCAATACTAAAGTCTTTGAAGGATCAAATTAAGTTAAATAGTATATCAAAGATTAAGGGAATCTTAAATGGCACATGTAACTATATATTGACTAGGATGACAGAGGATGGTTTAGATTATAGTCAAGCCCTTAAGGAGGCACAGGACTTAGGATATGCTGAAGCAGACCCAACTTCTGACGTAAAAGGCATAGATACTTTGAGAAAACTTAGAATCCTATCTACTATGGCATTGGGAGCCTCCATAAGAGAGGAGGATATAATTTGCCATGGTATAGATAGGTTATCTGCCCTGGATATTAAGCTTTTAAAGGAAAGGAATATGGTAATTAAGCTTATGGGGGAAACTGTTGAAGTTGATGGTGGATATAAGGCAATTGTTCAACCAAAAGCATTAAGAGATGATAGTTACTTTGCCATGATAAGTGACGCATATAATGCTGTATCAATAGAAGGAAACTTCTCAGGCCTACTAAACTTTTATGGACCAGGTGCTGGTATGCATCCAACTGGAAATGCAGTCCTAACAGACCTTATAGACTGTGTAGCAAATTCTCAGGACAAGAGGAGTCCCCTAAGGGATAGGAAGCTTGATAATAGAAATAAGGATATACAAGGAAGGTACTATATAAGGGTTTCCAATTGGAAAGAAGATAGGTATAAGCTTGAAGGATTAGTAGACGAAAAAGTATTTGAAAATGAAGAAGAACTTGCATTTATCACAAAAGAATTAAAACTTTCTGGTATACTAAATATATTAAAGGAAGTAAAGAACTATGCAATAGTAAATATTGAATACTAGGAGGGCTAACATGAACTACTTTAGTACTAGAAATAAAAATAATATAGTTACTGCCAAGGAGGCTATTATTAAAGGTATTTCAGAGGAAGGAGGCCTATTCGTTCCAGAGGCCTTTCCTTCCCTTCCACCAATAGAGGACTTAATAAATTGCAACTACAAAGAACTTGCTCACAAAATCTTAAGCCTATATTTTACAGATTATACAGAGGAGGAGCTTTGGGCTTCAGTAAATGGAGCCTATGATGAAAAGTTTAGAAAAGGGGATATGGTTGGTGTAAAAAGTACTGAAAAGGCCCACTTCCTAGAACTATTCCATGGGCCTACCTTGGCTTTTAAGGACATGGCCCTTACCATACTCCCACATCTTTTAAAATATGCAATGAAGGATAAAAATATTAATAAAGAAATAGTAATCCTAACTGCAACTTCAGGAGATACGGGCAAGGCTGCCTTAGAAGGTTTCAAGGATATAGAAGGGATAAATGTTATAGTTTTTTATCCCCATGGTGGAGTAAGTCCCATTCAAAGATTGCAAATGGTTACTCAAAGGGGGAAGAACACCTTTGTTTCAGCCATAAAGGGTAATTTTGATGATGCCCAATCTGGAGTTAAGGAAATATTTGCTGATGAAGACTTCAATGACTTTCTTGGAAAACAAGGCTATATACTATCATCTGCCAACTCCATAAATATTGGTAGGCTAATACCTCAAATAAGCTACTATATATATGGATATATAGAATTACTTAGGAGGAAGATTATTTCAAAGGGTGAGAAGATTAATATTGTAGTTCCTACTGGTAACTTTGGAAATATCTTAGCAGCATATTATGGGAAGAGGATGGGGCTGCCTGTTAATAGGCTTATCTGTGCATCAAATAATAACAAGGTATTATCTGATTTCTTTAATACAGGCAAATATGATAAGGAAAGGGAATTATTCCTTACCTCATCACCATCTATGGATATCTTAGTATCTAGCAACCTTGAAAGATTTTTATTCCACCTATCAGGTAATGATGAAGAGCTTACAAGAGAAAAAATGTCAGACCTTAAGGAAAAGGGGAAATATTACTGGGATTCTTTCAGTGAAGACATATATGCTAATTTCACCAAGGAAGAGGAGACCTCCTATTGGATTAAGGAAGTCTATGAAAGGGAAAACTATATAATGGATCCTCATACTGCTGTTGCATATGGAGTTTATAGGAAATATTTAGAAGAAGAAAAGGATACAACTAAGACTCTTATTGCATCAACAGCAAGTCCATTTAAATTCCATAAGAAGGTACTTACTTCCATTAGGAA
>JAAYQJ010000247.1 GCA_012519355.1 Tissierellia bacterium
ATACTATATTTCCCTCTAAATCTTCTACCTTATTTGATAGTTCTTCAACTATTGTAATTAAAGTAGCTGTCCCACATTTCATATCAAAAATTCCTCTACCAAATAAATACTCTCCAGATTCTAAGTCTTTTAGAGCATCTTCTGGAATTGATAGTTCTCTTAATTTATCTTTTAATTCTAAGGGTTTAGTTGCATATTCCTTTATATGGCCGTAATCTGATATTCCCACTGTATCCGTATGTCCAATTAAGACTACAGTCTTGTTGCTGTTTCCTTTTTGGCCCTTTACCACTGCCAGTACACTTTTTCTATTGAGATTGTCACTTATAACATCTACTAGTTTTAGATTGTTTGGATGGTCTTTAAAGTATTTCATATCTGTAAATTTCTCATATATCCTTGTTACTACATTGATTTCCTCCTTGGTCCCCACTATGCTTGGAATCTCAGTTAATTCTATGGTAAGCTTTTTTATTCTCTCAGCTAAGTTTTTATACACAGTATCCCTCCTATGAAATTGTGTTTGTTTTATAATATCAGTTATATTTTATCAATTCAATTATAAAACTAAATAAAATAGGAAGGCTGCCCTATAGCAGCTTTCCTAAAACTAGCATGTTTAATAATTTATATCTTAGGCTTTCTTGTAGTATTTAGGGTTATTAAAAAAGTCATCTTTAATCTTTACTACTTCATCGCTTAGTGCTACTAATCCTATGATATTAGGTATAATGATACAAGCTAAGAATAGGTCTAGGAATTGATATAAGAACTCAATTCCACCATAGGCACCAAGGAAGATAGCCAATAAATATATTACTCGCATTACCTTGGCAAACTTAATACCAAATAGGTATTCTGCCTGTTTTTCTCCGTAGTATATAATAACTATTATGGTAGAAATTACAAATAGGGTAATACTTAAAGTTACTATTCCACCGCCTAATGCATCGCCTAGTATATTTTGGAAAGCCAAGGAAGGCATACTTGCTGCTTGGCTAGCTGGTGTAGTTTCATATAATCCTGTTACTAATACTACGAATGCAGTAGCTGTACATACTATTAAAGTATCTACTATATTTTCAAATAAACCCCACAGAGCTTGGCGTACAGGATGGTCTGTAATGGCTGAAGAATGTGCTATTGGTGCAGTACCCATACCAGATTCATTGGAGTATACTCCCCTTGCAGTCCCCCATCTAATGGCTTGAGCCAGGGTTGCTCCTGCGAATCCACCTGTAGCAGCTGCTGGAGTGAAGGCATGTTTAAATATAAGAAGTATTGCCTTTGGGAATTCAGTAATGTTGAATATAATTATTACTATGGCACCTAATATATATAATAAGGCCATAAAGGGAACTAGCCTTTCAGTTACATTGGCAATTCTTTTTATTCCACCAAAGACAACGATACCAATTATAAATGCAAGAACTAGCCCAGACACCCAATTAGGAATATTTATAGTTTCTGCTGTTTGCACTACTGATACTGTTTGGGTTGCAATGGATGGAACTAACTCAATCATTAGGAAAAATGCGAATATTGGACCTAAAGCCTTACCAACCTTAGATTTCATACCCTTAGTTAAATAGTACATGGGGCCTCCTACATATTCCCCTTCTTCATTTTTCTCCCGGTACCTTATACCTAATACTATTTCAGAAAACTTTGCACCTGCACCTATTAAAGCAATGACCCACATCCAAAATACTGCTCCTGGACCACCAAAGGCTATAGCAACTGGTACACCAACTATGTTAGATGCTCCTATGGCCGATGCTAAGGCAGCAGTTGCAGCTTGAAAAGCAGTGACGGTACCTTCTCCTTCAGATTTTTTAAACATTTTTCCGAAGGTTTCTCTTACAACAAAGGGAAGATACCTAAATTGAACAAATCCCAATTTAATTGTTAAAAATACACTTCCCCCAACTAGGATGACCAGCATGGGAATTCCCCAAAGCCAATTAGAAAAATTAATAAGACCGTCTAAAATACTTTGCATATGATCCCCTCCTTAGGATAAAATTTAAACTTTTTGATGCTAAATTTATCAACCACCGCCTTTCAGAGATATTTAAGAATTAGTACAAGATAATAAGAGATTTTTATAGATTTTAGGCTTATATAATTATATTGTTGTTACTCCCAAAATATAATTAAAAAAAGACTTCATTATGAAATTGAAGTATATTTAAAGTTTTATTTTGTATGATGTAATATACAGATTATATATTGGGGGGATTATATGAAGGATATTAGAGAAAGGTTAATTAAATTGATGTCTAGCCTAATAGAAATATATAGCCCATACTTTGAAGAAGATGAAATAATGGATTTTGCTTATGGATGGTTAAAGTCAAGAAAAATACCAGTAGCCTATCATAGGTATTTTGAGGGGAAGGTGACAAGATTCAATGGCACCAATATAATAGGCAGTATAAGGGGTAGGGAAAAAGGACCCAGGATATATCTAAATGGCCACCTTGATACAGTTACTTTAACAGAGGGCTGGACCAAAAATCCTCTTAAGGCAAGTATAGAGGGAGATAGACTCTATGGTTTGGGAGCTTTAGATATGAAAGGAGGATGTGCTGCCATAATGGTTGCACTAGAAGAATTTATTCGAAATGTAAAGGATTTTAGAGGAGAAATTATATATTCCTTAGTATCTGATGAAGAAGGGCCCTATGGCTTAGGAACTGATGCATTGATTTTAGATAAGATAATAGGTAATATTGATTTTTCAATAGTAACAGAACCCAGTGCTGGTTTTTCTCAAAAACCATTTCCTTGTGTCTGTCTAGGAGCAAGGGGAGGATATAATTATACTGTTAACTTATATGGAAAGGCTAGTCATGCTGCTAATCCAGAACTAGGGATAGATTCAATATTAGATGCATCAAAATTAATATGTGAACTGAAAAAAACTCAATTTCAGAAGGATCCAATACTGGGGAAGGGTTCTTTAGTGGTAATAGAAATAGCAGGGGGAGGAGCAGCAGCAAGCCTAGCTGAAAAGGCTAGCTTCACCGTATTTAGACATGTGGTGAGGGGTGAAGATATGGTGAAAATTACCATTCCCCCGATGAATGGGTATCAATAGAAAGTATAGTTAAGTCAACAGAAGTAATATATAATTTACTGAATAATTTATTAAGAATTTAGGCCAAATAAAAATACCTCCTAGTAGATAATCTAATTTTAATTAATTAGACTGTCTACTTTGGAGGTATCATATCAAAACTTACTAAGGGATTTTACTTATTCCATTGATTTA
>JAAYQJ010000248.1 GCA_012519355.1 Tissierellia bacterium
AGCGTTAGAAAATATAAACCAACTTCTCCTGCCGTTAGACAAATGACGGTTTTAACATTTGAAGAGATAACTAAAAAAGAACCTGAAAAGTCATTAGTAGTAAGTCTAAAGAAAAGTGGTGGAAGAAACTCACAAGGTAGAATCACCATTCGTCATAGAGGCGGCGGAGCTAAGAGAAAATATAGAATAATTGACTTTAAAAGAGATAAAGATGGAATACCAGGTCGCGTAGCAGCTATTGAATATGATCCAAATAGAACGGCTAATATTGCTTTAATAAATTATGTAGATGGTGAGAAAAGATATATTTTAGCACCCCATAATTTAAAAGTAGGAGATATGATCGAATCTGGTGAAAATGCAGATATTAAAATAGGTAATGCCTTAAAGCTAAGAGATATTCCAGTAGGTACAACTGTACACAATGTGGAATTAAAGCCAGGAAAAGGCGCACAATTAGTAAGATCAGCTGGAGCTTCAGCTCAATTAATGGCTAAAGAAGGAGATTATGCACAGCTTAGACTTCCATCAGGTGAGTTTAGATTAGTTAGAATGGACTGTAAAGCTACAATAGGCCAAGTTGGAAATATATCTCACGAGCTTATTACTATAGGTAAAGCTGGTAGATCAAGACATATGGGTAAAAGACCATCAGTAAGAGGTAGTGCTATGAACCCAGTAGACCATCCACATGGTGGTGGTGAAGGTAGATCTCCAATAGGTATGCCAGCACCATTAACTCCATGGGGTAAACCAACATTAGGATTAAAAACTAGAAAGAAAAACAAGAAATCTAATAAATATATCGTGAGAAGAAGAACTAAGTAGTTAATATCTGAAAGGAGGAGTAGTAGTGGGTAGATCTCTTAAAAAAGGACCCTTTTGTGATGATCATCTTCTAAAGAAAATAGAAGAGTTAAACAAAAACAATGAAAAGAAAGTCATTAAAACATGGTCACGCCGTTCAACTATATTCCCAGAGATGGTAGGTCATACCATAGCTGTACATGACGGAAGAAAACATGTTCCTATATATATAACTGAAGATATGGTAGGTCACAAATTAGGTGAATTTGTGCCAACAAGAACATTTAGATCCCATGTTGACAAGAACGAAAGGTCATCAGGAGTAAGATAGATAGAAGGAGGGAAATATAGTGGAAGCTAGAGCTATAGCCAAATATGTGAGAATTTCACCACTAAAGGTGAATTTCATATGTAAAGAAATAAGAGGCAAGCAAGTAGATGAAGCTTTATCAATCTTAAGATTTACACCTAAAAAAGGTGCTAGAATCCTTGAAAAAGTTTTAAACTCTGCAATTGCAAACGCTGAGAATAATTTTAATCTGGATAGAGATAATCTATATGTAGCTGATGCCTATGCAAATGATGGTCCACATATGAAAAGATGGAGACCTAAAGCAAGAGGAATGGCTTATCCAATATTAAAAAGAACGAGTCATATAGGAGTAGTTGTAAAAGAAAGAGAGTAGAAAAGGAGGGATAGATAATGGGTCAAAAAGTTAATCCACACGGATTGAGAGTTGGTATAATCAAGGATTGGGACTCAAAATGGTATGCAGATAAAAAGACTTTTAATGAATTTTTAGTGGAAGACTATAAAATTCGTGAATATATAAAGAAGAAACTGTTTATTGCTGGTATTTCAAAAATTGAAATAGAAAGAGCAGCTAACAGAATTAAGCTTACTGTACACACTGCTAAACCAGGTATGGTAATTGGAAAAGGTGGTTCTGGAGTAGAAGAACTAAGATTAGATATTGAAAAACTAACTAAGAAGTCAGTTGTTATAAATGTTGAAGAAATTAAAATTCCTGAACTAGATGCTCAACTAGTAGCTGAAAACATTGCAGCTCAACTAGAAAGAAGGGTTTCCTTCAGAAGAGCTATGAAGCAAGCTATCCAAAGAACAATGAGATTTGGTGGAAAAGGAATTAAAACTGCAGTATCAGGAAGACTTGGTGGTGCAGATATGGCTAGAACAGAAGGATATAGTGAAGGAACAATCCCACTACAAACACTAAGAGCAGATATTGACTATGGTTTTGCAGAAGCAGACACAACTTATGGAAAACTTGGTGTTAAAGTATGGATATACAAAGGAGAAATACTTCCAACAAAGAAAGTAGAAAAAGAAGAGGTTGTTGAAGAATAGACCACAGATCCAAGGAAGGAGGAAAATAAGATGTTAATGCCTAAAAGAGTAAAATATCGTAGAGTTCATAGAGGAAGAATGAAGGGCAAGGCAACTAGAGGTAATACC
>JAAYQJ010000039.1 GCA_012519355.1 Tissierellia bacterium
AGCTTGTTGTTTTTTGACAATTATAAGACACCACTTTCTTTACATGTTCCAGCTTAAATTACAACTAAAATCTTAACATATTTAAAAGGGAAGACATCTTTGTATAATTTAACAATTTTGATAACCTCACTCAAAGGAATGAATAGCTTCTTCTAAAGTAGGATAAATTTCAAAAACTTGATCTAGCCTGGTTAATTGAAAAATTTTTAACACCTTGGTGTTATTAATAGCTGCTAATTTTAAATTCCCTTCTTGTTCCATGGCCTTTTTATAAGAAGATACCAACACCCCTAAGCAAGCACTATCAATAAAATCACAATTAGAAAAATCAATCACAATGTTTTTTAAATTAGCCTCCAAGGCAGTATATATTTCATTCCGGAATTCACTGGTTTTTTCAATATTTAACTTGCTAGGTACATCTATAACTTTTATTTCCAAAAAGAACCCCTCCTATAAGTTTTTCGTAAATCTAGCACAAGATATAGGTTTCGTTTCTACAAAAATGTTGAAAATTCCTGCTAGAAAGTTAATTTATTATTTAGAAATAACCATTCAATAAAAAAACAGGGACTAATTAGTAGCCCCCTGAAATTAGTTTTTTTTCTTCAACAGTGATTGTAATAATGTGTTTAAAATTTGCTGTTCCTCTCCACCCATATTCTGTTGTAACATGTTGATGGCCATATCCAGTAATTCTTGCTTTTGTTTACTATCCATCTTAGCGATTACCTTTTGGAGATCTTGAGGGTCAAACTGAGATATTAGTTTTACTAAATCATCTAGTTGTCTCTTATCTTTTTCCACCTTCTTTACCCCCTTAAATAATATAACCTATGATAATAGTTTATGAATGGTACGATTATCTGGTTATTAATTTATGACACTTTCTGTATAACTTGAATATGATACAAGGCAAATAAATATAAGGGAGGTATAGTATGAGAAACGAAGACCTCACTGCACAAATAAGCAGGCAAGTTATAGAAAGGGATTATATCAGTGTCTATTATCCTCAAGTTCAGGGCTTAGGAAATACAGATGTTGAAAATAGAATTAACCGTAGGATTTTAAACTTAGTGGAAGATTTAATTAATAGTCAACTTGATGAAGAAGCCATTGTGGAAATAACGGGAAGCTATCTGGTAAGATTAAATAAAAAAAGCCTTCTCAGCATTCGCTTTGAAATCTACTCCTACAGAGAAATGGCCGCCCACGGACTAACCATAGTTAAGTCCTTAACCTTTGATTTAAATAGTGGTCGTGTCTATCAATTAGCTGATTTTTTCTGGCCTGACAGTGGTTATATTCAATATATTTCTAATCAAATCAAGAGTCAGATGATTGAAGAAGATATTCCTTTAATTGCAGATTTTAATAGTATTGATGAAAACCAAGAATATTACTTATCAGATAAATTTTTAATTATCTATTTCCAATTATATGAGTATACACCCTATGTATATGGCATTCCTCAATTCCATATTTCCCTCGAGGAATTGCAACCTTATTTTAGAAATAATAGTCCTCTTTATCGACTAATTAAAAGTTAAAAAAACTATCCTTTGGTTTCTCTAAAGTTAGAGAAACCATTTTTATTAAGATTACATGCCCATTATTAAACAAATTAGTTTATAATTATATTCATACATAAGAGTAGTATATTGGAGGTGTAAGATTGAGTATCAAAATTGTAACTGATAGTACAACCTATATTCCCATGGATTTAAGAAAAAAATTTGATATCCAAGTGGTGTCCTTAAGCATAAACTTTGATACTGAAACA
>JAAYQJ010000249.1 GCA_012519355.1 Tissierellia bacterium
AATAAATATAAGGGAGGTATAGTATGAGAAACGAAGACCTCACTGCACAAATAAGCAGGCAAGTTATAGAAAGGGATTATATCAGTGTTTATTACCCTCATGTTCAGGGCCTAGGAAATAGAGATGTTGAAAACAGAATTAATCGTAGAATCTTAAACTTAGTGGAGGAGTTAATTAATAGTCAACTTGAAGAAGATGCCATTGTGGAAATAACGGGAAGCTATCTGGTAAGATTAAATAAAAAAAGCCTGCTCAGCATTTGTTTTGAAGTCTACTCCTACAGAGAAATGGCAGCCCACGGACTAACGGTAGTTAAGTCCTTAACCTTTGATTTAAATAGTGGTCGTGTCTATCAATTAGATGACTTTTTCTGGCCTGACAGCGGTTATATCCAATATATTTCTAATCAAATCAAGAATCAGATTATTGAAGAAGATATTCCGTTAATTGCAGATTTTAATAGTATTGATGAAGATCAAGACTATTACCTATCAGAAAGATTTTTAATTATCTATTTCCAGTTATATGAGTATACACCCTATGTATATGGTATTCCTCAATTCCATATTTCTCTTGAGGAATTGAAGCCTTGCTTTAGGAATAATAGTCCTCTTTATCGACTAACTAAAAGTTAAAAAATTTTTTTTGGTTTCTCTAAGCTAAGAGAAACCATTTTTATTAATATTAAATCCCCATTATTAAACAAATTAGTTTATAATTATATTCATACATAAGTGTAGCAATATTGGAGGTGTAAGATTGAGTATCAAAATTGTAACTGATAGTACAACCTATATTCCCATGGATTTAAGAAAAAAATTTGATATCCAAGTGGTGTCCTTAAGCATAAACTTTGATACTGAAACATTTTTAGAGGAGGAAATAGATAACATAACCTTTTATAAAAAAATGGATGAAGCTAAGAATATTCCCAGTTCATCTCAGCCTTCTGTCCAAAATTTTTGTGAAGTTTTTGAAAATCTTTTAGTAGCTAATCATAAGATTGTAGGAGTGTTCATATCTTCGGAAATGAGTGGGACCTATAACACAGCTATTATGGCTAAAAATAAAGTACTGGAAAAATTTCCTCAAGGAACAATTAAGATTATTGATTCTCGTTCTAACTGTATGGAGGCAGGCTTTGTAGCTTTAGCTGCTGCCCAGGCAGCGGAGGAAGGTTTGGATTTGACTGGAGTTTTGAATGCTGCTTACCGAGTCTTAGATAGAACTAGATTTCTTTTTACCCCCCACAACCTAGATTATTTGAAAAAAGGGGGAAGAATCGGTGGTGCAGCGGCATTGTTAGGAACAATTTTACAAATCAAGCCTATTCTCACTGTAGTTGATGGAAAGACAGCGGTTTTCGATAAAGTCCGAACCAAATCCAGAGCTATAGAGAGAATTCTGGATGTTCTTTCCCAGGATGCTCAGACCAAGGGGTTGGAAAAGGTGGTTGTTCATCATATTAATAATCCAGCTGAAGGTGAGGCTCTTAGTCAACAAATAAAGAAAAAACTTAATATTGAAGCCCCTGTGTACCCTATTGGCCCAGTAATTGGGGTCCATGTTGGTCCAGGTACTATCGGCGTAGTCTATCAAACCAAAGAACCCATCTAATTAATCTGTTAGTTGTTGAAAAACTTTATTGTCACCTAGATTTATTAAATCAGGATCTTCCTTGGCATAATCCTTATTTGAGCTATCTAATTTGATAGCTCTTTTTAATGCGACTAGAGCTTTTTCAACATCCCCTTGTTGGGCATAAAAGCAGGCCAAATTATACCAACCCTCACCATAAAAACTATTCAATTCTAGTGCTTTCTTATGATAGGTCAAAGCCTTATCATATTGGCCTAGATCAGTATACTCCACTCCTAGGTTAGAATAAGCCATAAAGGAGTTAGGATCTATTTCTAAGGCTTTCTCATAGAAATTTATGGATTTTAAATGTAAACCTAGGTCAGAAAATATCACACCCATATTTATTAGAATATCAGGGTCTTCAGGATTTAACTCGAAGGCTTTCTGATAAGCTTGGAT
>JAAYQJ010000250.1 GCA_012519355.1 Tissierellia bacterium
CCTTTAGCTGTGTAGAACCAGAATTGGTGGATTATAAGGCAGGTCAATTCATATTGATAAAAATACAGGATAATCCTAAGGCCTTCAGAGCCTACTCCATTTCTTCTTACAATGAAGATAGTAGGAGGCTTAGCGTTATAATCAAGAAGGTAGAAAAGGGGTACGGTACTAATATAATATTTAATGAATTTAGAATTGGAGATATAGTAGACTTAGAAGGACCTATGGGTGATGAATTAGTACCTGAAAAGTCTGCTGAAAGAATCCTATTTGTCGCCAATGGAATAGGTATAACTCCATTTATTGGCCTATCTAAGGATGTACTACAAAACTATCCTAATGTAAAGGAAGTTATATTATTAAATGGCCAAAGATATGAAAATGAACTGTTATATGATGAATATTTCAAAAGCCTAGAAAAGTTTTATGGTAAATTTAAATATATACCAGTACTTTCAAGGGATAAATCTTCCTCCCTAAGAAAGGGATATGTAACTGACATTTTAAAGGAAATGGATGTGGCAGGGTCTCATGTTTATATGTGCGGGTCTAAAAATATGATATTAGACAGTTATGATATTCTATTAAACAAGGGAATAGAAAAAGAGTGCATCTCCTATGAAAGTGAAGAAAAAATAGCTGTATGAAAAAAGGGTGACCGGAAGGTCATCCTTTTTTTCTCAACTAAATCCTTATTTTTGATCAAGGGGGCTTACATATTTTCTATTTTCTGTCCTCTTCTTAAACTCATCTATGGCTGCTTCAACTAAACTTGAATCGTTTAGTAGGTCATAGGCCATACCAGCAAATACTTTAGCTGCATAGACCATACCCTTCATACCAATGGAGGAACCTGATGAGGCTGTTGCCTGCCAAGAATGGGCTGGTACTCCCAGTGGCCAAGTGGCTGTTAAGAATAGGTTCATTGGCATAATCCAAGATACATCTCCACTATCTGATGAACCTAATAAGGTTACTGAATCAGTCTTATCCTTATCTATAACATCTTGGTGGAGGTAGATTTTTTCATCAGTATCTATATATTTCTTTATTTCCGCTTCTACTAGTTTTGGGTCTAAGCTCTCCTGAATTTCTTTAGCAAATTGTAATTCTTCTTCTGTATAGGATGGTGCCCCAACCTCTTCCATATTCTTGTAGGTTAGTTCAAATAATACATCATTAGGTAATAGCTCATAGCATCCACCTAACACTTCAATTTCAACAGTGGTTTCTGTCATTAAGGCAGCACCTTCAGCTATTTTAAATAGTCTTTCAGTTATTTCTTCCACATCTTTTCTATGGGGAGCACGGACAAAATACCAAGATTCTGCTTCCTTAGGTACTATATTTGGTGCCCCCCCTGCATTTGTTATAGTATAATGAATCCTTGCAGCATCAATAACGTGTTCCCTTAAATAGTTTGCCCCTACATTCATCAATTCTACAGCATCTAAGGCAGACCTGCCTGACTCTGGGGATTGGGCTGCACCTAGGGCCCCAGTTCCTAATAGGTTGTGTCCACAACCATGACCTGGTTCATTGGCTTTCACAGGGTTAAATGATGTTTCTACTGCTTGTGATAAACCTGGTAGGGCATCATATTCTCC
>JAAYQJ010000251.1 GCA_012519355.1 Tissierellia bacterium
AGATGATGAAAATGATGATCTAGTTGTATTAGCCGTAAACGTTCAAGAGGATAAAGAAGTTGTAGAAGAGTATATAGAAAAAGGTAAATATGAATTTGAGGTTTTATTAGATGAAGAAGGTGAAATTGCCAAAATCTATCTAGTAAATGGCCTACCTAACTCCTATTTCATTGATGAAGATGGAATTTTACTAGGGAGAGTACCAGGGGCTATGACCTATGACCAAATGGTTCAAGTACTAGAGGGCATTAGAGAAGACAAATAAATATAAGTATGTTTTAAGCCTTTTATTAATCATAAAATAATTATTTCCAGCTTTACCCAGAATTCAAATATTTAGGCTATAAAATAATCGTATATTATATTTTCTATTGGTGAAAATAGGTTTGAGGTGATAAATCAATGAGGAAAATAGGAGTAGAAAAAGGCTTAAGCAATGTAGTTGATTATTTGACAAATGAAGGGTATTCTGTGGAAGTATTAAGTGAATCCATAGATAATAATATTCCAAAATTAAAGGAATTTGATGCCATAGTAACAGCAGGATATAATACAGATATGCTGGGTATAAGTGATACAGAAACCCAGGCACCAGTTGTAAATGCAAAAGGATTAACTCCAGAAGAAGTAAAGGCTCAATTAGAACAAAGATTAGTATAACTATAAAAAATGACTCTGAAATTCAGAGTCATTTTAATTATCCAAATAATCCTTAATCATTTCATACAAGTCATCAGGAGTATCTGCTTGAACGAATTCATCATCTACCAAGGCAAAGGGGCCTACAGCGCAGTCCCCACAAAATCCAAGACAGGATTCTACCTCTACATTATAATCCTCATCTTTCAATCTATTTACTACTTCCTCAGTACCATGAGAAAAGTTATTTTCACAAAATTGTATATGTGCCATTCTTTTACTCCTCTTTACTTAGTTTTTAGCAATTGAATTAGGTCGTCTATAGGCATGTTCTTATAATCTATGCCTTCTAGGCAAGTTTTCTTTTCAATGGCAGATTTCAAAACTGGTGATAGTCTAGTATTGCCAATTACAATAGCTCCTTTAATGTAGTTATCCTTAATTAAAATTTTCTTATAAGTATTTTCCTCTACATCTCCTTCTACAATTGCATCTGTTACTTGGCTTTCATCTACTATTCCCATTGAAAACAGAGATAGGTCAAAGGCACTTAATGTTGTAACAGGAGGAACATATTTGTATTTAACATCCTTACCTGCTATATTGTATCCAGCAACTTTACCTTGCTCTATAGCTATATTCCAAAGGCCAAAAATATTGCCATTATATTGGGCTATATCGCCAGCTGCAAATATACCTTCAACATTGGTTTCCATTCTATTATTTACAATAACCCCCCTATCTGTATCTATAGGTGCATCTTTCAAGAAACCTATATTTGGTCTTGTTCCAATGGAATATATTACAGTATTACATTCATATCTTTCCCCACTAGACAATTTAAATCCCTCAACCCTATCATTACCAATTATTTCTGAAACATTTGCATTAAATAGGATTTTTACTCCCTTTTCAATAACCTTATTTTTCAATATCTCTGAACTCTTCTCATCCAATTGCTTGCTCATTAGCCTATCGGAGATTTGGGCTATGATTACATTTTTATCCATTTGAGCTAATGCCCATGCTGTTTCTAATCCTTGAACTCCTCCACCGATAATTAATGCAGTTTCACTATTTTTCAAACCATCCATAATATCCCAAGCATCCTGGAGTGTCCTTAAAGTGTATATGCCAGACTTCTCAATCCCACTTATACTAGGCTTATTATTACTAGAACCACCAGCAAGGAGTAGCTTAGTATAGCTGATCAATCCATCATCAAATAGTTTTACCACTCTTTTATCAGTATCTATAGAGATAATTTTGCTACCTATATATAAGTTAACATTATTATCATCATACCATTCTCTCTTTTGTAATAAAATTTTATCCTCTTGGAGTATAGATAGAAGGCCTTTTGACAATCTTATTCTACTATAGGGATAAAAGGCTTCTTCTCCAAAGAGATGGATTTCGCTATCCTTGTCGATTTCTCTTATAGCTTTTATGGCAGAAAGGGCAGCTATTCCATTTCCAATTATGATTACTTTATCTAGCATTAATTGTTCTCCTTTCTGAAATATTTTTATTAGTTTGTGATTATTCAATAGAATAATACATTTAGATTGGGAATATAGATTGATATCCTAATTTTGTATAATTTGGATAATTATTCCCGAATTTGGACATAATCATGAATAGGTTCAATGTATTAAGCTAGAAGCAATACTTATTAGAGATAGCATTCTGATTATATAGAGATTAAAATTGGGGAATTACACTAAAGTAGTATACACATTATACTTTTGTCTACTATACTATAATGCTAAAACACTATACTTGTGGGGAATTCAAATCATATCAGGATTTAGGTACAATCAATAAAAAGGGGATAGTGGTATAGATGATAAATGATATAAAGAGAAAAATGCTCTTCTTAGAAGGGCATTTGGAAGAATCTAAGATATTATTTATTTATAGATACTTATCATTGATAATTACCTCTATCTTTTATTTTTTGATTAATTCTCAGCATCCAATTACCAAGAAACTATTTATAATTGGATGCCTTGCTATATCTGCAATTATACTGTCTTATCTTTATGTAATCTATGAGAATGCACATAAGAATATTAAAATTCTGCTTCTTATAGAAATTGTGGGGAATTCATTACTATTGATACCTTCAGGTGGAATAAAAAGTCCCTTTATTTGGTATACCCTCAATACTATATTGATCTCATCTATGTTTTTAAAGAAAATAGATTGCTGGCTGATTATTTCCATGCAAGTTCTGTTGTCTATCTTTATAGGATATTTCAAGCTTGATAACCCACTTGATTCATTAGGTATTTTACAAAATGAATCCAACTTAATTCTTAGTTTTATAATGATTGTTTTAGCCATTCAAGCCTGGTCTATATTTGTGAAAAGGACAAAGGAAAAGAGTATGGAAATTGAAGAGAAGAATGAGCAGTTAAAATTAGCAAATGAAATGATTATTGAATCAATGGACCATATATCAACCTTATATCAATCAATCAACATATTAAACAATCAGGGAAACAAGGATGGATCCATAAGGCTATTATTTCAATATATTAAAAACATCACTGGAACAAATTTAGTGTTTTATTATGATGTATCCAAGGACTTAGACAAAGTAATTATGGACTCAAATATTAGCTTGCCAAAGGAACTAGATAAATATATTAGAGAAACGATTAAAGATATATTAAAGTCCAAAAATCCTGTAGAAGTAAACCTAGCAGATACTAGATATTTATTGATAGGTCTAAAGTCAAATTTTATCAATTATGGAGTTCTTGGTTTAGAGTTAACAAACTTTAAAGATAGCATAATATACAAAAACAATATACACCAGATTCAATTTTTAGCTCAATTGGTTTCAGTTGCCTTTGATAGATTTTACTTAGAAGAAGTAAATGAAAGATTATTAATTAGTGAAGAGCAAAATAGGATAGCTAATGAAATACACGATGGTGTGTTACAAAGACTTTTTAGTATGTCCTGTGGTATATTTTCATTAATTAAGAAGTTAGATAAATACACCTTAGAAGAAGTAGAAAAAGAATTAAATTTTATAAGAGAGACTACTGATAAAGTAATGAAGGACTTAAGGGCAAAAATTTATGGACTTAGTTGGAAAAAATTTGGAGACAATAGTTTTATTACAGATATTAAAACATATATTGAAGATATAAAGAAGTTAAATGATGTTAATATTCCCTTTTACATTATAGGAAATGATGAACTATTAGTATGTGAGCAAAAGAAAGCCTTGTATAGAATCATATGTGAAGGAATAGGAAATGCAGTTAGACATGGCAAGGCAAAAAATATTGAAGTAAGTCTAGAAATAAATGGACAAATTAGCTTACTTAAGATAATAGATGACGGGACAGGTTTTGACGTAAATAGGGCAGAGAAGGGGAGAGGATTAGGCCTCCAAAACCTAAAGCAATTAACTCACTCATTGGAAGGTAGTATAAAAATTGACAGTAAAATTGGTAATGGCACCACAATAAAGGTCTTAATTCCTAATAGTGGTAATTTGATGAAAGGGGATGAAGTCGTTATATGAAAATACTAATTGTAGATGACCATCCTTTAGTAAGAAAAGGTATAGTATCTACTGTAGACTTTGATGAAGATATCAAGGAAATATTAGAAGCTTCAAAAATAGAAGAAGCTATAAAAATAATAGATAAAGGAAGTGTTCCAGTTAAATTAGAAGAAATAAGTACTATAAGTAGTAGTGCAATAGTTGATCTAAATAGACAAAGTAAAATGGGAT
>JAAYQJ010000252.1 GCA_012519355.1 Tissierellia bacterium
AGCCTTCCATCATCTAATATTTGTAACAGCATGTTAAATACATCTGGGTGGGCCTTTTCTATCTCATCGAAGAGTACTACAGCATAGGGTTTTCTTCTTACAGCTTCTGTTAGCTGGCCTCCTTCTTCATAGCCTACATATCCAGGAGGTGAACCAACTAATCTGGATACTGAATGTTTTTCCATATACTCTGACATATCTATCCTAATCATGGATTCTTCGTCTCCAAACAAAGCTTCAGCTAAAGCCTTTGCTAAGTGGGTTTTACCTACACCTGTAGGTCCAACAAAGATAAAACTACCTACTGGTTTGCTGGGATCTTTTAAACCTACCCTTGATCTTCTTACTGCATTGGCTACTGCTTCTACAGCTTGTTCTTGACCGATTACCCTTTCATGTAAGATTTTTTCTAAATCTAAAAGTCTTTGACTTTCTTCTGTAGTCATCTTATTTACAGGAACTCCAGTCCAATCAGAAACCACCTTGGCGATTTCATCATATCCAACTATTAAGTTGGATACTTCCTTTTTATGCTCCCATTGAGCTTTGTTACTTTCTAACTCTTTCTTTAACTGTTTTTCCCTATCTCTTATCTTAGCTGCCTTCTCATAATTTTGAGTATTTATGGCTTCTTCCTTTTCTTTAGATAATTCTTCAAGTTCCTCTTCTAAATCCTTTAACTCTTCTGGTGGTACATAGGAATGTATCCTAATCATAGATGCAGCTTCATCTATTAAGTCTATGGCTTTATCGGGTAAAAACCTGTCTGTTATATACCTATGCGATAGTTCTGCTGCTGCTCTTAAGGCTTCATCTGTTATTTTTACCCTATGGTGGGCTTCATACCTATCCCTTAGTCCTTCTAGTATTTTTACAGTATCTTCCACTGTTGGCTCTTCAACCATAATAGGTTGGAATCTTCTTTCTAAGGCAGAATCCTTTTCTATATGTTTTCTGTATTCATCTATGGTTGTAGCACCTATTACTTGTAATTCTCCTCTGGCAAGTACAGGCTTTAATATATTGGAAGCATCTATGGCCCCTTCTGCAGCACCTGCACCTACAATGGTATGAAGCTCATCAATAAATAGGATGACATCTCCAGCTTCTTTTAATTCTCTCATTACAGATTTTAGTCTCTCTTCAAACTCTCCCCTATATTTAGCACCCGCTATCATACCTGGCAAATCTAGTGAAATAACTCTTTTACTCTTAATTATCTCTGGAACTTGACCTTCTATTATTTTTTGAGCTAACCCTTCTGCTATGGCTGTCTTTCCTACACCTGGCTCTCCTATTAATACTGGGTTATTCTTTGTCCTCCTACTTAATACTTGAATTACCCTTTCAATTTCCTTAATTCTTCCAATTACAGGGTCAATTTCACCAGATTCTGCCATTTTGTTTAAGTCAGTACTATACTTATCTAGATTTGGAGTGTCTATACTTTGGTTTTCCATACCTTGCCCTTGTTTATTTGGGGAATCTGTTATCATACTAAGAACTGAATCAGCTAATTTTCTAGTATCTACTCCTAGTCTTTTCAGTACTACTATGGCAACACCTTCACCTTCTGACAATACTCCTAATAGGAGGTGCTCTGTGCCCACATAATTATGCCCTAGATTTCTCGCTTGTACAAAACTCAATTCAAATATTCTTTTAGTTCTTGGAGTGAAGCCTAGTATATCACCACCATAGTTTCCTTCTCCTACAATTGAAACAACTTCTTTCCTTGCCTTATCTAAGGTCACACCTACCTTGGCTAAGGCCTTGGCTCCTACCCCTTCTTCCTCTGCTATTAAACCCAATAATAGATGTTCTGTACCAACATAGTTATGTTTTAAGTTTTTTGCTTCTTCTTGAGATAAGAGAATAGCTCTTTGTGCTTTTTCTGTAAATCTTCCAAACATTGCCATACTTTATCCCTCCAAACTTCTTAAATTTTCTCTAATCAGTTCTGCTCTATATATATCTCTTTCTTCATAGGTTAAATCTTTATTTAAAGTTTTTTGTAAACTTGCTGGTTGTATTTTTATCATTAACTTAATTATATCCTTTGAGTCCATATAATCTATCATTCCCAAATCACAGCCTAATTTTACATTAGATAGATGATTCATTGCTTCTTGAGAAGAAATAATCCTACCATATTTTAATATACCTAAAGACCTAAAAATCATATCTTCTATTTGATGGTTTCTTTTATCCAACATGTATGCCCTTGTACTTCTTTCCCTAGAAATAATTTGAAGGACTACCCAATTTAATTTCTTTATTATCTCCTCTTCAGATTCTCCTAGAGTGGTTTGGTTTGAGATTTGAAAAAGATAACCTGAAGCCTTGGACCCTTCTCCATAAAGGCCCCTTACTGTTAGGCCTATTTTTGTAAGCCCTTCAATTATGGTATTTATATGGCCTGTCATAGTTATACATGGAAGGTGGACCATTACAGAGGCTCTCAAGCCTGTACCTACATTGGTTGGGCAAGAAGTTAAATATCCGAATTGCTCATGGTAGGCATATTCAATATTTCCTTCAAGGGAATCATCTATGTTAGAAGAAATTTCCCAGCCTTCTTTAAAGTCTAATCCAGGCAATAGGACTTGTATCCTTATATGGTCCTCTTCATTTATCATTAAGGTAGCTCTTTCATCATTTCTTATTAGGAAGCTACCACCATCAACTTTTTTAGCTAGATTTGGACTTATTAAATGGTTTTCCACAAAAACATTTTTTTCGATATCAGTTAGGTCCCTAATACGATAAAATTTATAGGGTGCATCATATACATTATCCTTCATCCCATTTAATATTTCCTCCGTCAAGGACTCAGATTCCTCCTTGGTCATAAAGTTAGGGAATCTATAGTTAGCAATATTTCTTGCTAGTCTTAGCCTGGTACTTACTACAACATCTTCATCATTTCCAATGCCCTCTAACCATTTAACCATAGGCCCACCTCCTATATCTCACCTAGTTTTTCCTTTAAACGGTTGATTTCATCCCGCAAGTAAGCAGCCCTTTCAAAATCCTCTTTTTCTATTGATTTCTCTAATTCAATCCTTAGTGATTCGATGGCTTTCTTCTGTATCACCTTATCTTTTGTTTTCACTGGTACCTTCCCTTGGTGAGTATTATGTCCATGAATACCTTTTAATAGGGAGCTAATATCTTTATTAAATACCTCATAACATTTGGCACAGCCAAACTTACCAATTTCTTGGAATTTCTTATAGGTTAAGCCACATTTAGGGCAGACAACATCTCGTCTTTTCCCCGTATCTTCCTGCATTGAATCTATTAGCCCTGTAAATAGCTTTTCAAAGGAAAAAGGTACTTCAAAGGTAAAATCTAATTCATTATTTTCCTTGGCACAATTCTCACATAAATGTCTTTCTTCTACTTGGCCATTAATTATTTTCGTAAAATGAATTGTAGCTGTATTTTTATTGCATTTATCACATAACAAGATTTACACCTCCTATTTGACTAGGATTAACAATATATTTTTCAAAATATCTGCTCTTAACCTATTTCTCAAGTCTGGATCCTTGCTATTTAATGACCTATCACTTAATGCGGCCTTTATAATATGCCC
>JAAYQJ010000253.1 GCA_012519355.1 Tissierellia bacterium
CTTAGAGTATAATAATATATCAAATAAGGAAAGATATTGAAAACTTATATAATATTTCAAATTTAAAGGTAGTGAAGGGAAGAGTAGGATTAAATTTAATCTTTAGAGAGCTGGGTTAGGTGAAAGCCAGTGATTAAGGTTAATCTGAAGATGGCCCCGGAACTTTGTGGTCGAATATTTTAGGCCATGACGGATGCAGCCGTTACACTGTAAGGTTTGAAACCTAGTAAGGTCTAAATCGAGAGATTTAGATAAATTAGAGTGGTACCACGAAGCTAACCTTCGTCTCTATGGAGATGAGGGTTTTCTTTTATTTGTCCATTGTCAATTTTCAATTGAAATAAAAAGGGAGGTTTATATAATGAAAAAATTCTATTTAACAACACCAATTTACTACCCATCAGATAACCTGCATATAGGTCATACCTATACCACAGTAGCTGCTGATGTAATAAAGAAGTTTAAAAAATTGCAAGGCTATGATGTATATTTTGTTACAGGTACTGATGAACATGGTCAAAAAATTCAAGGTATTGCAAAGGAAAGTGGTTTAACTCCAAAGGCCTATGTAGACAAAATAGTTGCAGATATAAAGGACTTATGGAAGACATTAGAAATAGACTATGATACCTTAATTAGAACAACAGATTCATACCATGTGGAAGCAGTACAAAAGATCTTTACCAAGCTATATGAAAAGGGAGAAATATATAAATCAACATATAAGGGTCATTATTGTACACCCTGTGAAGCTTTTTGGGCTGAATCCCAATTGGTAGATGGAAAATGCCCTGACTGTAATAGGGAGGTCCATCTAGCAGAAGAAGAGGCATATTTCTTTAAACTTTCCGAGTATAGGGATAAGTTGTTAAAGTTCTACGAGGAAAACCCAGACTTTATCCAACCAGAATCAAGAAAAAACGAAATGATTAATAATTTCTTAAAGGATGGATTGGAAGACTTATGTGTATCAAGAACTAGCTTTGACTGGGGAATTAAGGTACCCTTCGACCCAGACCATGTAGTCTATGTTTGGATTGATGCCCTAGCCTGCTATATTACAGCCCTAGGCTATGGTACTGATAATGACGAAAAGTTTAAGAAATATTGGCCTGCTAATATCCATTTAGTAGGTAAGGAGATAGTTAGATTCCACACCATAATCTGGCCAGCACTATTAATGGCTTTGGACTTAGAAATACCAAAGAAGGTCTTTGGCCATGGTTGGATCCTATTTGAAGACGATAAGATGTCAAAATCTAAGGGTAATGTAATTTATCCAGAGCCAATTATAGAACTATATGGCATAGATGCCTTCAAATATTTCTTACTAAGGGAATTCTCCTTTGGCCAAGATGGGTCCTTCCATAGGGAAAAATTCCTACAAAGATTGAACTCAGACCTAGCCAATGATTTAGGTAACCTTGTAAGTAGAACAGTTACCATGGTAGAAAAATACAATGAGGGAGTAGTTCCAGCTCCAGTGGAAGAAGAGGAATTAGATAAGTCACTAAAGGAAATAGCCATAAATGCAGCACCAAAAGTAGAAGACTATATGGACAAATTAAACTTCTCCCAAGCCCTAGAAGAAATCTGGAAATTAATTAGGAGAACAAATAAATATATAGATGAAACTACACCATGGATTTTAGCTAAGGAAGAAAAGAAAAACAGATTAGATACAGTTCTTTATAATTTAAGTGAATCCCTAAGAATTATCTCCATCTTAATTAAACCATTTATGGAAAAGACATCCTTAGAAATAAGGAAGCAACTAGGACTTAAGGGAGAAATCCTTTGGGAGGATGCTAAGGCTTGGGGAGTATTGGAAGCAGGTACAAAGGTGGAGAAAGGTAATATAATATTCCCAAGACTAGAAATCCAAAAAGAATTAAATAGGTTAAATGAAGCCAATAATAAACTTATAGAAGAAAGAAGTAAAAGAAAGAAGGGGACAAAAGTGGAAGAAACTAAAAACAAAGAGGAAGAAGTACAAGAAATTACTATAGACGAATTTGCCAAGGTTCAATTAAAGGTAGCTGAAGTGATAGCTTGTGAAAACCATCCTAAGGCTGATAGGCTATATGTATTGAAATTAAAATTAGGAGATGAAGAACGACAAGTAGTATCAGGAATAAAAGAATATTATTCACCTGAGGACTTAGTGGGTAAAAAGGTAATAGTAGTAGTAAACCTAAAACCTGTGAAGTTAAGAGGTGTAGAATCTAAGGGAATGATACTAGCAGCAGAGGACAGTGAAGGAAAGCTTACTCTCTTATCAACCTTAGAAGATATAGCTTCAGGTGCAACCATATCATAAGAGGGGCGGGTTACAGCCCCTTTGTGGTGAGAAAATAAGTTAGAAATAATAAGGAGAAGAAAGATGCTTATAGACAGTCATGCTCATTTAGATGATTCAAGATTTGATAGGGATAGGGACTATATCATAAAAAACCTAGGAAAGAACGGAATAGTACTGGTAATAAATATTGGGGCAGACCTAAAAAGTAGTATTGCCTCCGTATCCTTAGCTGAGAAATATCCTAATATATATGGGACTGTTGGAGTCCATCCTCACTCTGCCAAGGATATGGATGAGTCTACTATAGAAATATTAAGGTCCCTAGCCAAAAGGGATAAGGTAGTAGCCATTGGAGAAATAGGTCTAGACTTTTATTATGATAATTCCCCTAGGGATGAACAGAGAAAGTGGTTTAGGGAACAATTAAAACTAGCCAAGGAATTAGGTTTGCCAGTGGTCATACACTCAAGAGATGCCCAACAGGAGACCTATGACATATTAAAGGAAGCCCAAGATGGGACCTTAAGAGGAGTGCTACACTGCTATTCTGGCAGCAAGGAAATGGCAATGGAATATATTAAATTAGGCTTTTATATATCCATTGCAGGGCCAGTCACCTTTAAAAATGCAAGAGTCCTAAAGGAAGTGGCTAAGGCAGTACCCCTAGATAAGCTTCTAGTGGAAACAGACTGCCCATATCTTGCCCCAGAACCCTATAGGGGGAAGAGGAATGAGCCTATCTTTGTAAAATATGTGGCAGGCACCATTGCAGACCTTAAAGGTATATCCTATGAAGAATTAGCCAAGGCTACTAATAGAAATACTAGAGAATTATTTGGGATTAAATAATCCCAAATAATTCTGATTGATAACTGTGAATTGAAAGAGGGAAATTTATGATAAAGGAAGTAATAGTGGTAGAAGGAAAAGACGATATTACAGCTGTAAAAGCAGCCATAGACGCAGAAGTAATAGCCACAGGCGGTTTTGGATATAAAAAAGAATTTATTCAAACATTGAAAAAAATAGCAGACAAAAGGGGCATAATAATCCTTACAGACCCAGACTATGCAGGTGAGCAGATAAGGAAGGACTTATCCAAGCATATTAAAAACTGTAAACACGCATTTTTACCTCAAGGGAAGGCCCTAAAAAAAGGAGATATAGGAGTAGAAAATGCAACTAAGGAAGATATAATAGAAGCAATACAAAAAGCAAGACCCAATGAAGTGGAAAGAAAAGAAGAATTTACCAAGGAAGAATTGATTAAACATGGCTTATCAGGTGGACCGGATTCAAGAGATAAAAGAGAAAAATTAGGTCATATTTTAGGTATAGGATATTGCAACTCTAAGCAATTACTAAACAGATTAAACAATTTTGGCATAACTAGAGAAGAATTTTACGAGGCCTTAGAAAGGATAGAAAAGGATGGAAAATAAAAGACTTTATTCTCCCAAGTATATAAAGGAAATTTTATCTAAATATGGTTTTAAATTTTCCAAAAGCCTAGGACAAAATTTCCTAATAGATGGGAATATAGTTAGAAAAATAGTAGAAAAAGCTAAGATTACAAAAGAGGATTGTGTTTTGGAAATAGGGCCTGGTATGGGGACTTTAACAGAGGAGCTGGCCCTTAGTGCAAAGAAGGTATTAGCCATAGAATTGGATAAAAACCTCTTACCCATATTAGATGAAACCCTTGAAGACTACGAAAACGTGGAAATAGTCCATGGAGATGTATTAAAGGTGGATCTAGAAAAGCTAATAGAAGAAAAACTGGATAATAAACCAGTAAAGGTAGTGGCGAACCTTCCCTATTATGTAACTACACCTATCATAACAAAACTATTAGAAAGCAATTTAAGCATAGATTCCATAATAGTTATGGTACAGAAGGAAGTGGCAGAAAGGATGGAGGCTAAACCTGGTGGGAAAGATTATGGGTCCCTATCAGTATTTGTCAACTTTTATTCCATACCGGAAATAATCATTAATGTTCCTAAGACAGTATTCATGCCCCAGCCTAAAATAGATTCTGCAGTAATCAAATTAAACATAAAAAAGGACCTACCAGATATAGATAAGGATAAGTTTTTCAAAATAGTAAAGGCAGCCTTTTCCAAAAGGAGAAAAACCCTATTAAATGCCCTATCTAGCTATGGATTTAGTATTGATAAGGAAGTCATAAAGGAAACACTGGAACAACTAAATATTAAACCTGAGATAAGAGCAGAAAATTTATCTATAGAAGATTTTATAAAGATAAGTAAATCTTTACCCCCATTAGACATATAATTAAATAAAGTGTAGAAAAGGGGGTAAAATTATGTCATCATCCTTATCATATAGTAGGAAATTCATCATACTGAAAAAGGAATATGCAACGGTAAAAGCAGGCAATATTAAGGGACACTGCAAGATTGAAAGAAGAGGGCCTAAAGTTTTCCTTACAGTAAATGTTGAAAATGGAAGCTTAGAAACCATATACAATGTAGCCTTGATTTCCAATGATAAACAGGCTCCTATTATAAGCTTAGGGAAATTATTTACTGATGAAATGGGTAAGGGAAAAGAGGAATACATCCTTACAGAAAGGGAATTAGGAGGAAGTGGATTAGATACAAAGGGTATACTAATAATGGAAGATAAGGACATCCTATTGGCTGGGTATATAGATAAAGAAGATGGCTCAATAGAGGGATACATAAGTAACTTAGCCTTAGGAACTGAAATGGAAAAAACAGAAGAA
>JAAYQJ010000254.1 GCA_012519355.1 Tissierellia bacterium
CTCAGAATGACAACATTCTATGGTTATTCTGAATGTAATAAAGAATCTTATCTTTTAATTTTCCATTATCAATCCTCAATTGTCAATTGCGTCTTTTACTACTGATGTTCATAAGATATCACATCTACCACATAATACTAGTATAGCATACATTATTTTAGTTTTCCCACTATAGAAAAAAGAAGTCTAGATTTTTAATCTAAACTTCTTTATATATTCAACTACTTAATGAAAATACATATTGTATCTCTTCCTTGCTCTTAATATATACCTGCTCACTAGATATATCAAATACCCTATCTATTTCCTTACTTTCAAATACAGCTTGAGGTGTATCGTATATAACTATCCTTCCCTTTTCCATCAGACATATCCTATCAGAATATGTTAGTCCACTAGTTAAATCATGAAGTACCATGACTATAGTTTTTCCCATATCCTTAAGCTCTTTTACAATTCTTAGTATTTCCAGTTGGTGGTTGATATCTAAATAAGTGGTTGGTTCATCTAGGAAAATCACATCTGTATCCTGGGCAAGTACCATTGCTATATAGACCTTTTGTCTTTCCCCACCGGAGAGTTCCCTAAGATTCTTGTCCTTATACTTTGTAATACCCATCTTCCTCATGGCTTCCTCTACTTTTGCTCTGTCTTCTTTACTAGGGATTCGAGAAAATCCTAAGTACGGAAACCTACCATGCATAACTAGACTGCTAACTGTTATATTGGGTATACTCCTTACTTGTGGTAAAAAAGAAATTTGCTTTGCGATTTTATTCCTGTCTAAGTCTGAAATCCTTACCCCATTTAGGATAACATCTCCCCTATATGGCTTTAGTAAATTGGAAGCTACTTTTAATAGGGTAGTCTTGCCACAACCATTCTTACCAATAATACTTGTTATGCTACCCTTTTCAAAACTAAGGTCTATATCCTTTATTATTTCAAAGCCATTGTATCCTGCAGTTACATCCTTGAGCCTAATCATCCAAGAGCCTCCTCTTTTGGTTTATCAATAGGTATATAAAGAAAGGTCCACCTAAAAATGACATTATTATGCCTACTGGGATTTCAAATGGGGCAAATAGGGTCCTGGCTAGCAGGTCACAAAATAGGGCAAATACACTTCCAAGTAAGGCACTGATAGGTATCAAAATCCTATTATCATTTTCAGCAACTAATAGTCTTGCAACATGGGGAACAATAAGGCCTATGAAGCCTAACAAGCCTGCAAAACTTACAGCACTTCCTGCAAGTAAAGATGATAGGACTAAAAAACCAAACCGATATTTTTCAACATTAAGACCTAAGGACTTAGCAGTTTCATCTCCTAATGTCAGTATATTTAAGTCATAGCTAAATATAAAGGCCAAAACAAATGCAATGAAAATTAGGATTCCAGGAAACATAAGCCTATCCATAGTTACACCTGATAGGCCACCTATTAAAAATGATGTCCTACTGATAGCTGTATCTGGCCAAAGAGTAAGTACCGTATCGGTAATTGCACCCATAAAGCTTGAAACAGCAACTCCTGACAGGACAATTGTTAACCTTGAAGCCCCTGTCCTCTTGGCTATATAATAAACCAACAAGCTAGTAGTCAGGGCACCTAGAAAGGCTGCCAAGGGTATAAGTTCAAAGTAGGCTGGTAAAAGTGCCATAATTAAAGTAGTAAAGAGGCCCGCTCCCGAGTTTACCCCAATAATACTTGGGCCTGCAATAGAGTTGTTTAATACAGATTGTAGAATTAACCCTGCTAGGGACAGGGCACAACCTACTAGAACAGCAGCAAAAGTTCTTGGTATTCTCACATAATTAATAATCTGATATTCCTTAGAAGCACTTGACTTACCTAATAAGACTGACACAACCTCTGACAAAGGAATCTTTGAAGAGCCTATACCAATGCTCATTAGAATACCAAAGACTAATAATATAATGATTAGAGCTATAATAAAAATATTATAGCTCCTACTATTCTTATTCAAAGATTTCTGGATAAATGATTTCTGCAAGGTATCTATAGCTTTCACCCCATTTTGCATTTGGCTTATAATGGAATAATTCTTTTGGTAATATTACATAGTTATCATTTTTCACAGCCTTTAGATTGCTCCATGCTGGATTTTTTTCTATACCGTTTTTCAATGCTTCAATTGCTTTTTCAGTATTACCCATAGTAGTAACAAATATATATTCTGGATCTTCCTCTATAATTTCTTCAATACTTAATTCTTCTAATAATGTTTCATGTTTAGCTGCTATATTTATAGTTCCTAGTTCTTCTAGGATCTTGCAAGTCATGTTATCATCTTTCTTTGCCTTAGCTTCACTTGA
>JAAYQJ010000255.1 GCA_012519355.1 Tissierellia bacterium
TACAAAAACAGTAGGTTTATTTTAATATATACCTACTGTTGTATTTTAATATATTATATATTTAAAAATATTCTATTAGGTCTTTTTTAATTTGCTTTGCTATAACTTCAGCTAATTTTACTGGAACTGCATTTCCTACCATTTTGTATCCATCTGCAACATTAGAATAAATAAATTTAAAATTATCTGGAAAACCTTGTATTCTTGCACATTCTCTAACAGATAATCTTCTATAGTCTTCTCCTACAAACTCCCATTTGTCTTTTTCTAACTTCTCCATAGGACATGATGCAGGATGGATTGGTGCATGTCTTCCACCTGCCTGTATAGTAAAGCTTGGCTCTTCCCATGTCCTCCTTCTATTTCTTGACATATATATAGTAGAAAATCCCCCTATAAAATATTCATGATTTGGAATTTCCAAAGAATCTCCATTAGTTTTGTTCTTTTCTAAGGCAGGTAAAGGTTCTGGTAAATCCTTTAAAATATCGCCTAACACCAATGGTTTCTCTATCTTTTCTAAATTTTGAAAATCAAAAACCTTGTTTAAATCTTTTCTATAACCTACTATAATAACCCTTTTTCTTTCTTGTGCTATACCAAAATCCCAAGCATTTAATAATTCATAAGAAACTTCATATCCACATTCTTCAAACATTTCCTTTATTTTAAGAAAGTTTCCAATATGTCTTTTAGAAATCATACCTGGCACATTTTCTGCCATAAAAAACTTTGGTTGTTTTGATTTTAAAATTCTTAAATAATCAAAAAATAATTGTCCTCTGTCATCATCTATCCCACGCATCGCTCCTGCAAGAGACCAACTCTGGCACGGTGGTCCACCTATAAGACCTTCAGCTTCACTCGGAATTTCTTCTTCTTTTACATCTTTTATAGACCTTGTATCTAAAATTGTTTCTGGGTGGTTATGCCTATATGTCTCCCAAATTGTTTTATCATATTCATTTGCCCAGATAACTTTAAATCCTGCGTTTTCAAAACCTCTATCTAATCCTCCTGCTCCTGCAAAAAGAGATATAATATTCAATATACATTCCTCCTAATTTTTACAAACTTGCATCTAATAATATAGCTTCTAAAAATTGTGCTGGATTATTAGGATTTTTAACCTCTACTTCTTTTATTTTTAAAACCCCCATATTTATAAAGTCATTAAGTTCATCTTTATTCTCTTGTGGTAATATATCATACTTTTCTTTTAATAATAATGTATAAACTTGAAATTCTGTAGATGTATCATAATCTTCTATTAGATAATCAAAAACTTTATTTGGATGCTTTATACTCCACATACCTCGTATCCTTAAATCTGTTATCCCAAGAGGGTCTACCTTCTTAACTTTGCCAAGCTCCTTTGTTTCTGTAAATTCTACTCCATTTATATTTTCTACACCATCTCTTATTGTATTTTTTAATCTTTCATAAACTTCCTTATCTGCACAATAACAGCTCCCATCTAAAATCCATAATAATCTAAGTTTATCATCTATTATATTTCCTATTGTATAAATCATGTCCTTTTTTGTCCATCCCCCAATATCATCTTCACAAGTCCTACATCCTCTATTAATCAAAGTAGACTCATTGTAAATTATATCTTTGGGATAAGAACTATTTAACGCAATATCTCCAAATGATAAGTTTTGTATCTTTTTTACTTCTACTGCCTCTGCCTTTCTTATAATAAAATCAGGTGGATTATTACTATTTCCAAGATAACTTAGATATTTACTATACTCTCTATCTTTCATATTAAAATCTTTAACTTCCATGGTACTGCAAAATAAATCTTTTATATAAAACTCCAAAGCATCTCCCATATTATTAGCTCTATTATTTGTGTTAGTCCTATAAAAATCTATTAACTTATTTTCTTTATACTTTAA
>JAAYQJ010000256.1 GCA_012519355.1 Tissierellia bacterium
CTTATTGTTTTCTGGATTTGCACGTATATCTACCAAGTCAATATCAATATTATTTTTTCCCATGTATCTTATTACTTTTTTGCAAAATGGACATGGCTCCATGTAGTATAGTTTTAAATCCTTCATTATAATAATCACCTCAATTAGTTATTTGCTACATTCTAATATACCCATATTTAAGGAAAGATTAAACTAATATACAAATATATTAGCCTTGTTAAATATTTTTGTAATAACCTAAGACCTTAAAATAATTACTATTGCTCTCGATTTCACTTAAAGCTTTCTTCACATTGTCCTTGTTTATATCCCCTTCCAAATCCACATAGAAGAAGTACTCCCACGGAGAGTCTATTATAGGTCTAGATTCAATTCTTATCATATTTAGATTATTTCTCTTGAATATTGCCAAACTATCATATAAGGCTCCTGGTTTGTGAGGGTTTGAAAAGACCAAGCTTATTGCATTGTTGTCATCCTTTGTTTCAATGGTTTTGCCTATGATTACAAATCTTGTATAGTTGTTGTTATTATCATTTATATTTTCTTTTATAATTTCTAAGCCATTGAATTCTGCTGCCTTTTTACTACCAATAGCAGCTATATAATTAACATTCTTCTTTTTAATCAACTCTGCTGCCATAGCTGTATTATGATAAGGAATTGTAGCCCAATCCCTTTTCTTTAGAAATTCACTGCATTGGTCTAAGGCTTGGGGGTGGGAATAAATCTCCCTGATATCCTCTAGCTTACTACCCTTAAGCCCTATAAGATTTTGATTGATTTTTAGTGCAGTGTTTCCCACAATATATAGGCCATACTTTCTTAATAAATCATATACCTCGTTAATGGCCCCTGTAGAAGAGTTTTCTATTGGTACAACTCCATAGTTTGCATTCCCTTCCTTTAATTCCTTAAATACATCTTCAAATTTCTTTACTGGGTAAGAGTTTACCTCATCACCAAAGTATTCTAGAAGAGCCTGCTCGCTAAAAGAACCTGTGGTTCCTTGATAAGATACCTTTATTTGGGACTTAGCCTGATTTATTTCATGGTTTTGGAAGCTCTTGCTTAAATCAAGTATTTTAATAAAAAACTCCTTTAAATAAGGCTCCAAGTCCTTGTTCTTCAATAGATCTGTGTTTTTGCGAATTATTTCCCCTTCTCTGGTGCTATTTAAAATTTTAATATTGTTCTTTATCTTATATTTAAATACTTCTGTTACTAATTCCATTCTTTTTTCAAATTGTTGTGTCAGCACTTTGTCTACTTTATCTATTTCTTCTCTTACATCTTCTAAATAACTCATGATTCTTTCACCTCCTAAAGTTGTGTCCTTCTTCTACTTGATTCCCTAAACTCGCCTATTAGTGTTTCTTCATCACCATTTATTATAGCCTGTTTTATTATTTCAAGTTTTTCTTCGAATCCTTCAATCTTACTAACTAAATTATCCTTATTTCCTAGGAATAATTCACTCCATAGCTCTCCATTGATATTTGCAATCCTAGTAAGTTCTTTGTAGCTATCTCCTATGAACTTTCCAGTATTTACATTTAAATTGTCACTATTTATAAGGGCTACTGCAATTGCATGGGGGAGTTGTGATGTGAATGATATGATTTCATCATGCTTTTGAGGATTTACCCTTACTACACTTCTAAATCCCATCCCCCTTGCTATAAGTTCAACTATCAAAAGGGAAGTTTCCTTATTTCTACTATTTGGAGTAAGTATATAGTTGGCTCCTTCAAAGACCTCTGCTGAAGAATATTCCAGCCCCTTTTTCTCTCTTCCTGCCATTGGGTGACCAAATACAAAATCTACATTATCAGGAAGAATCCTGTTGATTTCATCTACAAGTCCATTTTTTATACCAGTAGAATCGGTTATTATCGTATGTGGTTTAAAGTATTCTTTATTTTCATCTATAAATTTATAAACAAGATTAGGATATAAACAAATTATTACCAAATCAGAGTTTAAAAGGGGTTCTTTTGGATTAGTATAGCCTCGATCAATAACACCTAATTCCTCCCCATCCTTTAATGCCTTCTCATCAATATCTACTGCCCATATATTCTTTGGATTTAGCTTTTTTAGACTTTTAGCATAGGATCCTCCCAAAAGTCCCAGTCCAATAATGGTGATATTAAATTCATGAATATCAAAATTCTCTCTCATAATTTCCCCTCCAATGAATTTTTGAAAAGTGTCCGTCAAATATAAAAAAAGACTCTTAACGAGTCTTCAAGCATTTCTGTATTAAAAAATATACACTCATTAGATATACTCATTAGATAAAAAAACTTATATTTTCATGACAAATAGCCGTAGCTATAATAAAAGCTAAGGCTTCTAAAAAAGAAATAAAGTTTTTTCATTGATCTTATACTAATGATATTCTTCATAGTGTGACTCCTTCAAATACTTGCTAATTAATTCATACTATCATATCACATATAAATATTCTGTCAATATAAAGCAGCAAAAACTTTCTTAAAAAGAAATTATCACCAATTATCCATTAATTATAAAAGGCACTAATATTTTTATTAAGGTAACAACTAATAGACTAATAAAATAGTTTACAGTTGACATATTCTCTACAATAGTTTTATTA
>JAAYQJ010000257.1 GCA_012519355.1 Tissierellia bacterium
AGTTAGGCATTTTCCGCAGTCTCGAATCACGAATTTGCTCACTCCCTTTGGTCGTACAAATTCGGTTCTCGTTGCGTTTGACCTACTATAGCTCATTGCTCCTTTCAGTCGCATTCGCTAAGTTAGGTCATAAACAAAAGGGACTAAGATAAACTTAATCCCCTACTAATTATACTAACTCGATTATAGCCATTTCTGCAGCGTCTCCACGACGTGGTCCAACTTTTAATACTCTTGTATATCCACCGTTTCTGTCTGCATATTTAGGTCCTATTTCGTCAAATAATTTTTTCACTACATCTTCGTCATATACATAGGCTAAAACTTGGCGTCTTGCATGTAAATCTCCTCTTTTAGCCAAAGTTATCATTTTATCAGCCATTCTTTTTGTTTCCTTAGCTCTAGTTACTGTAGTTTCGATTCTTTCTTCCCTTAATAGTGAAGTAACTAGATTTCTAAGCATTGCCTTTCTGTGATCTGTAGGGCGACCAAGTTTTCTTAATTTTGTCACATTTATCCCTCCTTTATGCCTTTTTACTCATCGGATTTCCGTAGGCCTAATCCTAGTTCAGCAAGTTTTCTTTCCACTTCCTCAAGGGATTTTTTACCAAGGTTTCTAACCTTCATCATATCCTCTGCAGTCCTTTGAGTTAATTCCTCAACTGTATTTATATTTGCTCTCTTCAAGCAGTTATAACTACGAACAGAAAGATCTAATTCTTCAACTGTCATTTCTAATACTTTTTCTTTCTTGTCATCTTCTTTTTCTACCATTATTTCTACTTCACTAACATGATCAGTTAGCCCGATAAAAAGATTTAGATGTTCTGTAAGTATTTTAGCTCCTAAGGAAGTTGCCTCATCTGGTTTAATTGTTCCGTTAGTCCATACTTCTAAAATTAATCTATCGTAGTCTGTTATTTGTCCCACTCTAGTATTTTCGATGGTAAAATTCACTTTTTTAACTGGAGTAAAGGCTGAGTCAACTGGTATTACGCCTACTGGTTGACCTTCTTTTTTATTTCTTTCAGCAGACACATAACCTCTTCCTTTTACCAGTTCAAGCTCTATATATAGATTACCATCTTCATTTACAGTAGCTATATGATGGTCCTTATTTATGATCTCTACATCTGGACCAGTTATTATATCTCCAGCCTTAATTTCTGTTGCGCCCTGTGCCTCTATTCTTAGAGTCACTGGTTCATCAGTATGCATTTTAGCTGCAATACCCTTTATATTTAAGATTATTTCTGGCACATCTTCCAATACTCCTGGTATTGTTGAAAACTCATGGAGTACCCCTTGGATTTTTACTGAAGATACAGCTGCTCCTGGTAATGAAGATAATAATACTCTTCTTAATGAGTTTCCTAGAGTGGTACCATAACCTCTCTCAAGTGGCTCTACCATAAACTTTCCATAGGACTCGTCTTCGCTCAATTCCAGAATTTCAATTTTAGGTTTTTCTATTTCTATCATTTAACATTAACCCTCCTTAAAGTTTGGTTTGTTAATTTATGAGGGCAACTGAATTCTAATGAATACTATTATTTAGAATATAACTCTACGATTAAGTGTTCTTCTACTGGTATATCTATATCTTCCCTAGTTGGTTCAGATACAATGCTACCCCTTAATTGATCAAGATCTACATCTACCCATTTAACAGTGTTGCCACTATGATTTTCTATTAACTCTTTAAACTTTTCACTACTTCTTGATTTCTCTTTAACTTCTATTTTATCTCCTACTTTTAGTTGTACTGAAGGTATATCTACCTTTGCACCATTAACTAGGAAATGTCCATGAGTCACCAATTGTCTAGCTTCTGCTCTAGAAGAAGCAAAACCCATTCTATATACTACATTATCTAATCTTAGTTCTAGTAGTCTCAATAGGTTTTCACCGGTTATTCCCTTCATCTTATCTGCCATAGCAAAGTATTTTCTCATTTGAGATTCGGAAATACCGTAGAATCTTCTTACTTTTTGCTTTTCTCTAAGCTGCATTCCATATTCTGTTACTTTCTTTCTTGATTGTCCGTGTTGTCCTGGTGCATAAGACCTTCTTGATACTGGACATTTATCTGAAAAGCACTTATCTCCTTTAAGGTATAGTTTCATACCTTCTCTACGACATAGTCTACAAACTGGACCTGTATATCTTGCCATCCTTCACACCTCCTATTAAACTCTTCTTCTTTTTGGTGGTCTACAACCATTATGAGGAATAGGAGTAACATCCTTAATCATATTTACTTCTAATCCTGCTGCTTGTAAAGACCTAATTGCTGCTTCTCTTCCTGAGCCTGGTCCCTTAACATATACTTCAACGCTCTTTAATCCGTGTTCCATAGCCTTTTTAGCTGCTTCTTCAGCTGCTTGTTGAGCGGCAAAAGGAGTTGATTTTCTTGAGCCTCTAAATCCTAATTGTCCCGCACTGGCCCATGAAATTACATTTCCTTGTAAATCAGTTAAGGTAACCATGGTGTTGTTAAATGTTGATGAGATATGTGCTTGACCTCTTTCTATATTTTTACGTTCTCTTCTTCTAACACGAGTTGTTTTAGCTTTTCTAGCTGCCACTTAGTCTCCCTCCTTTACTTCTTACCTTTTTTAGCTGCCAATCTCTTTGGACCTTTTCTTGTTCTTGCATTGGTCTTTGTTCTTTGACCTCTTACAGGAAGGCCTCTTTTATGTCTAATTCCTCTATAACAATTAATCTCTCTTAATCTCTTTAAGTTTAAAGCTATATCTCTTCTTAGATCTCCTTCTACATGATAGCCATCAATAATAGATCTAAGAGTAGCTACTTCTGTTTCTGTTAAGTCTTTTACCCTTGTATCTGGGTTAATACCAGCTTTTTTTAGTATTTCATTTGATCTTGACCTACCGATACCGAATATATAAGTTAGACCTACTTCTACTCTTTTATCTCTAGGTAAGTCAACGCCTGCTATTCTTGCCATTAATGTCTACACCTCCTAAATTAAATACATCTATCATGGAGCTTTATAGTAATTATCTATTAACCTTGTTTTTGCTTGTGTCTTGGGTTTTCACAAATAACCATAACTTTTCCATGTCTTCTTATTATTTTACATTTTTCACATATTTTCTTTACTGATGGCTTTACTTTCACTCATATCCCTCCTATGCTACTTGTTTCGCCAGGTTATTCTGCCTCTAGTCAAATCATAGGGTGACAGTTCAACTGTAACCTTATCTCCAGGAAGTATCCTTATATAATTCATCCTAAGTTTACCGGAAATATGAGCTAATATCTCATGTCCATTTTCCAGTCTAACTTTAAAAATTGCGTTAGGTAAAGCATCTACTACTATACCTTCAACTTCAATAATATCACTTTTAGACATTAAGTTTTCGAACCTCCTGTTCAAATAAATTTAGAAATCTTTACTTATTGAAAGGTTCTAATAATTTTCGAATATATGCATTGTTTATTTCTATCTTACTTTCCAATTTCTCTTTAAACTCTGGTAATACCCTATTGTATACCATTAAATGTTTCAATTTCTTGCGTTTAGGGTTTTCTAGCTTCCTAAGATCTCCATCGACAATAAAAACATGTTGATCATCGATGACTTCTAAAACTAGGAAAACCCTTCCCTTATCTCTGCCTGCTCGTGACTTAACCACTTGACCAATGGTTATGTCGTCACTGGAATTCATTATAAATTCACCTCTTATAATGACGAATTAATATTTACTCTAAACCCTTAACTATAGTCTCAAAGACTTGGTCTATTGGCTTAGTACCATCTACATTGAGTATTATTCCTTTATTATTGTAATATTCAATTAGGGGTTCAGTTTGGTTTTCATAAACTTCTATTCTAGTTGAAACTGTTTCCCTATTATCATCATCTCTTTGGAACAATTCTCCGCCATCTATATCACATACATTATCTTCCTTAGGTGGGTTGAATTTAATATGATAGGCAGCGCCACATGTTTTACATATTCTTCTGCCAATGGCTCTTTCTATTAAAATTTCCTTATCTGCATAAATATTAACAACTTTGTCTAAATTTATACCCATATTTTTTAATTCTTCATCTAAGGCTTCTGCTTGTTCTATAGTTCTTGGAAATCCATCTAATAGAAATCCACCTTTACAGTCGTCCTTTGACAATCTGTCTTTCACAATTGATACCACAAGTTCATCAGGTACTAGAAGGCCCTTATCCATATACTCTTTGGCTTTCTTTCCAAGTTCTGTGCCTTCTTTTATATTTGCTCTAAAAATATCACCTGTTGAAATATGTGGTATATTGTATTTCTTAACTATAGCTGATGCTTGAGTACCTTTTCCTACGCCTGGAGGACCAAGTAATATTAAACGCACAATAATCATCTCCTATAGTTTAATTTAAAAATCCCTTGTAATGTCTCATTAGCATTTGAGCTTCTAATTGTTTTACAGTTTCAAGCGCAACCCCTACAACTATGATTACAGCTGTTCCACCAAAGTTTACATTCATACCAAATAACTTAGATAAGATAATTGGTAAAGAAGCTAAAACTGCTAGAGATAATCCGCCCACAAAAGTAATTCTTGTAACAACTTTGCTTAAAAATTCTGATGTTGGTCTGCCAGGTCTAATACCAGGGATAAATCCACCATTTTGTTGTAAGTTCTTTGCATATTCTACAGTGTTAAATTGAATTGCAGTATAGAAATAAGTAAAGAACATTATAAGTGTAATATTCAAAATGGAGTAAATCCAGATACCAACATTTCCTGCTGGTGTCAAATACTTTTCAATCCATACTGAAGGTGATCCCTTAAAGAATAATGCAATGGTTTGTGGGAAAGCAAGTATTGATGAAGCAAATATTACTGGTATTACCCCAGCCATTGATACTTTAACAGGTATGTGAGTACTTTGCCCACCATACATTTTTCTTCCAACTACTCTCTTTGCATATTGTACAGGAATCTTTCTTTCACCTTCTTGTAATGCTACTACTAAAGCAATGATTACAACTATTACTATGGCAAAGAGTAATTCTTTTATTATACTTAAATAGCCTAGTCTAATTAGTTGTACTCTAAAGATTATATCATTAGGTAGTTTTGAAATTATTCCTATAAAAATCAATAGAGATATACCGTTACCTACTCCTTTTTCAGTAATTAAATCTCCTAGCCACATTAAGAATGCAGTTCCTGCAACCATGGAAATAATTACTATTACATTTTGCAATGTATTTGAAGTTTCAAGTGCTGAGCTAAATAATCCGAAAGTATATCCTATAGCTTGGATTAAAGCTAAGCCTATTGCAAGGTATTTTGTATATTTAGTAATCTTTTTCTTACCTTCTTCACCTTGTTTTGCTAATTCTTCCAAACTTGGAATAGCAATGGTTAATAACTGAATTACAATTGATGCAGTAATATATGGATAAATG
>JAAYQJ010000258.1 GCA_012519355.1 Tissierellia bacterium
AATTTATCCATAAATTTACACCTCAGTAAATAATAATAATAATAGTAGCTCATTATATTATATGTAAGTGCCAAGTATAGGGTGATTAGGTTTGTCTCTATTTGTTAACGATTTTTCTTCTTGCTTTTATGCCATAATTTAGCTAGTGCCTATATTAGAAACAAGGAATACAATAAAGCCCTAATGCTCTCTAATCTTGGTAAAGATGAACATTTACACTCCTTAGTGCTTTCTACTTCTTTGTGTGAAGCTTTTGGACAAGATAACTTGAAAAAAACTATAGTTAATAATTGCAAAAAATTTTTAGGCATTAGTTTAGTGGATTAAATACCAAATACACTGCAAGAAAAAACCAAGCCACTAATTTAATTTGGCTTGGCGATTTGTTATATTAAAGGCTAGTCTATATTCTCTAACTCTATTAATTCTTCATCAGAACAATGACCACAGACTTCAATGGAAGATTCACAGGTTTCACATGGTTTATCTATATTATTTATAAATACATTGTCAATACCTCTGTCATCTATATTCTCTGGAACATTGCATACTAGCTCATTATCCATTACAAGATTTCCTACAGCTGATGGAGTAAAAAATGAAATTCCAACATCTCCATTAAATGCTATTTTATTATTTAAGAGCATTCCATATTGGCTAACAAGATTCATACCTTCTCTACGATTACATATTATACGGTTTTCTCCTGCAAAGAAATTCATATAATCACTAATAATTCCAATTGCACTTAATTTAGCACCTGTGATCTTATTTCCTATAACTAAAGAACTATTTCCATTCATTATTAATATCCCTTCCCCACTATCTAAGAAGTTATTCAATACTAGATTATTGCTACCTAACATACTAAATCCTTCTCCCCTATTTCCTAAAGCTGCATTAGATATAAAGGCATTATTACTTTCGGAAGAAAAAACTGTTTCAAAGGCATCATCAAGACATTCCTTAACTATATTCTCTATAATCCAATTATTAGTGCTGCCTAAGGTTAATCTTACACCATCAAGACAATTACAAACTTGATTTTTCCAAATTAGATTACCACTTGAACTTACTAATCTTATACCATCATTTATCATATTATTGATTCTATTATTTACTATCCTATTGCCTGATCCAGATTCAATTAACAAACCACTACCCCTATAATGTCTTATATTTATTCCTTCTATTGCCACTCCAACAACATCTGATAATAAAAAGGCTGTCAATAGGGTACTTTTCCCATCAAAGATAACCCCTGGCCCCTTGGCTACAATTCGTATGAAATCCTTAGTTACATTTACACTTTCAAAATATATGCCTTCCTCTAAAAGGAGAACATCTCCTTCAATTACATTGTTAGAGGCTATTAGAGCAGTAATATCCATAAGTGGTGTTACATTGATTACTGCCATATAGACACTTCCCTTCAAATAATTTATTAGCTTGTTCAATAATAATATATTCCTCAAAATATAATCTGTGACAAGCCTTTAATAGATTGAGGGAAGTTTTAAACCACTAATATAACATTAGTTGATTGCATGAATTATTCCCATAAATAACCTGTCATCGTTAGGGAACCAAGCTCACAAGACTTGTTAAAGACACTAACTTTATCTTTTTCATCCGATGCTCCAAGTGTATATAATAGGGGATAAAAGTGATCTGGTGTTGGTACTGCAAGCTTTGCAACATCCCCTATCTCATTGTACTTTATTATATTTTCATGGTTATTATTTAGGATATTTTCATAAATATAGTCATCAAACTCATATGCCCAATCGAAACCCTTATTTCCCTTATGCCAATCAACTAATCTTAAATTATGAACTATATTTCCTGTTCCAAATATAAGTACTCCCATTTCCCTTAAGGCTTTAAGTTCTTTCCCCATATTATAATGTACTTCTGGGGGAGCATATGCATCTACACTAATCTGAAAGACAGGAATATCCCTTTCTGGATACATATGGACTAAAATTGACCAAGTTCCATGGTCAATTCCCCAGGAGTTATCATATTCCGTTTCCTTTGAAATTAAGTCTTTTGCAACCTTAGCCATCTTTGGTGAACCAGGTGAATCATATACAATTTCATATAATTCCTTTGGAAATCCATACATATCATATATAGTCCTTGGTTGTTCCTCATTCATCAGCTTGGTTCCTTTTGTAAACCAATGGGCCGATATGGAAATTATAAGCTCTGGTCTTGGTATCATATTAGCTAAACTTCTCCAAGTTCTTGAATATTCGTTGTCTTCAATTGCATTCATGGGTGAACCATGGCCCACAAAGATAACTGGCATCTTTGTCATAATATCTCTCTCCTTTAAATTTAGATTGTTTACCACCGAATTCTTTTTAACACATAAATGTGTTATCACATTTTACCTATTTTCATAATACCCATTTCTTGGTTGTTTCACTCCCTCACAAACAGTGTTACGGATTCAAGTGGAACAATACAAAAACCAAGCCATAAACTTCAATTAAGGCAATGTTTTATATTCATTCCTACTATTGTCACTCCACTAACATTAGATAATGTAAAGGCTGTTAAGAGGGTACTTTTCCCATCAAAAATAACTCCAGGTCCTTTTGCTACAATTCGGATGTTGTCTTTAAGAATATTCACAGTTTGATAATATATGCCTTCTTCTAATAGGAGTACATCTCCTTCATTTACATTGTCAGAGGCTATTAGAGCAGTAATGTCCATAAGAGGGGTTACATTGATTACTGCCATAAAGACACTTCCCTTCAATGAAATTTAATAAGCTTGTTCAATAATAATATATTTCTTAACTTACAATCAGTGACAAGCTTTCAATAAATTAAGGAAGTTTTTTTGAGACCTTTTACTGCTAACAGAAATGATACTCCATCCATTGAAAAGGGTTTCAAAAAAGCATAAGATGCATGGATTCCTAAAATATTTTAACCATGCATCAAAATATTGATAAAATCAATCTATAAAAACATGCACAAAGGCTTTTCCATTATTTCATTAAATGGTATTCTAATATTTGTTCCATTTTTAGACCTTGTAATCCTAGGTAGAATTCCAAATTATTTAGAAGATGGTCTAGTTTTACAGGTCCAACCAGCTCAGATCCGGTTACAGCTACCCCATACTTACTTGCTTCCTGTTTTATCAATTCAAAAGTTCTATAAAGTGGAGTTTGAGTACAATCGAACATGTTCATTGAAACAACTACCCCTTCCCTTTCAGGGAATTTAATTCCAACAGCCCTTACTGTTGAAAATCCTCCACTAGGCCCTCTTACTGCTTTAGCTATTGCTTTAGCTATGCTAACATCTTCTGTTGCTAAAAATACATTGTAAGCTGTTAAACCTTCCGTATCAGCAGATACTATGGTAGCCCCATATCTATCGCTTAACTTTCCATCTACTGACAGGTCTGGTTTCCTGGCTTCGTAATCTGGATGATTCTTATCCTCAAGTAGAGCTTTAAGGCCTTCATATTGACCCTTTCTTATATAGGAAATACTCTTCTTATCTTCTGTTCTAGCATTTTCTCCTGAAAAATAGATTGGTACTTGATATTTATCAAATAATTCTTGTCCAATTTCTTCAGCCAGCTGAGTTACTTCTTCTAGGCTAATATTTCTAAAAGGAAATAGGGGTATAGTATCCTGTCCACCTATCCTAGGATGGGAACCTTCCTGCTCCCTCATATCAATTAACTCATAGGATTTTCCAGCCATAGCTATCAAAGCTTCTTTCAATGGTTCAGGTTCTCCCAATATGGTAAGGACTGTCCTATTGAAATCGTATTCAGGCTCAACACTTACTAAGGTCACTCCCTCTCTATTTCTTATTTCATTGGCAATGGCATCGATTACCCCTTGCCTTCTTCCCTCACTAAAATTTGGTACTGCTAAGATATATTGTTTTGACATATTTCTACCTCCTATGTAAAATCATTATTCCTCTCCTAAATAAGCCTTCCTTACTCTGTCATCTCCTAACAATTCTTTTCCGCTGCCTTCTAAAACTATTTCTCCTGTTTCAATTACATAAGCGTGATGAGCTGCTTGTAAGGCTAAGTTAGCATTTTGTTCAACCAAAAGAACCGTCAGATTTCTTTCTTTATTCAGTCTGGTTATAGTTTCATATATTTCCTGTACTATTATTGGAGCTAAGCCCATTGAGGGTTCATCTAGCATAAGTAACTTTGGTTTCGACATCATTGCTCTACCAATGGCTAGCATCTGTTGTTCTCCACCACTTAGGGTCCCACCCATTTGTGTTTTCCTTTCCTTCAACCTTGGAAATAGTTCGTAAATATTCTCTAAATCATCCTGAATTTCTTTTTTGTCCTTTCTTAAATAGGCTCCCATTAACAAATTCTCTTCAACATTTAAGACAGTGAATATTTTTCTTCCTTCTGGGACATGGATTACACCTAATTCAACTATCTTTTCAGAGGGTAGTTTGCTGATGTCTTCTCCTTGAAATAATACCTGCCCATTTTTTTGTCTAACTATCCCTGAAATGACTTTTAAAATAGTAGTTTTACCAGCTCCATTACTACCAATTAAGGTCACAATCTGTCCTTCATTGATTTCAAAGTTTATTCCTTTTAATGCATGAATTCCACCGTAAAATACATCCAAATTCTTTATTTTTAGCATTTAACCTACCTCCTTCCCTAAGTAGGCTGATATAACTCTTTCATCTCTTTGAACCTCATTAGGTTTTCCCTCTGCTATTTTATTTCCATAGTCTAAAACGGCAACCCTATCGGATATACCCATAACCAATTTCATATCATGCTCAATTAATAATACAGTATATCCTTCATCCCTAATCTTTCTAATTAAAGACTGCATTTCTACCTTTTCTTGGGTATTCATTCCTGCTGCTGGTTCATCTAATAACAATAGTTTTGGTTCTGTTGCCAAGGCCCTACCAATCTCAACTCTACGCTGCTCCCCATAAGGTAAGCTTGTAGCTATTTCATTGGCTACAGATTCTAGTCCCAAAAACTCAATTATCCTTTGAACCTTCTCTCTTGCTTTTTCTTGCTCTACCGTAGCCTTTTTAGTTTTGAATATTACATTAGCCAAATTGGCTTCTGTTCTACAAAATTGACCAATCATAATATTTTCAAAAACTGTCATGCTGCTGAATAGCCTTATATTTTGAAAAGTCCTAGCTATACCTGTAATTGTAATATCGAAGGGCTTTAGTTTATGAATTTCCTTTCCTAGGAAATTGATTACACCACTTGTAGGTTCATAAACTCCAGTAATCAGATTGAAAAAGGTCGTCTTACCTGCCCCATTAGGACCTATAAGGCTTACTATTTCCCCTTCATTTATATGAAAATCAACATTATTTACTGCTGTTAGTCCTCCAAATGACTTTGTTACTCCTATTGCCTCCAAAATCTTCATTTTTCTTGCCTCCCTTAAGTCTATCCATATCAATCATCCCACCTGGACGAATAATCATCATGAGTATTAAAAGCAACCCATAAATTGCATATCTATATAGGGCTATACCTCTTAGAGCCTCTGGAAGTATTGTTAAAACGATGGCACCTAAAATTACACCAGGTATACTTCCTAAACCTCCTAATACAACCATACATAATATGGTTACTGATTCCATATAGGTAAAGTTGTCAGGATTTACATAATGGACAAAGGTAGCAAAGAAACTGCCCGCCATACCTGCAATAGCTGCCCCTAGTACAAAAGCAAGTATCTTCAAATAAGTAGAATTGATCCCCATAGCTTCTGCAGCTATTTCATCATCCCTTACAGCTATAAAACCTTGACCAAGTCTTGAATGTAAAAGCCTGCTGGATATGAATACTGTAAAAAAGGCTAGTAATAGGATTAAATAGTAATAACCTATATTATTACTAATAGTAAATCCAAATATCTTTGGAGAAGGAATGCCAGGAATGCCCGCTGGACCTCTGGTTACTTTAATCCAGTTTACCAGGATTAGTCTTAATATTTCTCCAAAACCAATGGTAGTTATGGCTAGATAATCGCCTTTTAATCTTAAAGTAGGTACTCCTAGAAGGAATCCAAAGAATCCAGCTACTATAGCACTTGCAATCAGTGCAATCCAAAATGAAATCTTAAAGTTTACCATTAGTAAAGCAGTTACATAGGCACCAATACCGTAAAATGCGGAATGGCCCATTGAAAGTTGGCCTGCAAAGCCTAACACAAAGTTTAAGCTTAGAGCAAGAACAACATACATAATAGCTACTACACTAGTCCTCAAAATATATGGGTAACGACTAATTAAAAGGGGAAGTATCAATAAGATACCAACAATAATATATATTAACTTCCTTCTTGTTTGGCCTTCCATGTTTCCTATTATATCCGTTATCTTGTCAAAACCTTTTGACAAGATTTTTATAACGAAGTAAAGTATAACTGTTGCAATCGATAACTTGATTAATACATCTGCTAAGTTTCCCAAATCTTTTCACTCCCTTTATACCTTCTCTTTTACCGTCTTTCCAAACAATCCAGTAGGTTTAAAAAGAAGTATAATTATCAATATAATAAAGGCTATAGCATCCCTATATCCAGAAGAAATATAAGCAGCTCCCAAACTCTCAGCTATACCCATAATTAAACCACCGAACATAGCACCAGTAATGCTTCCTATCCCTCCTATAACCGCTGAAACAAATGCCTTTAATCCAGCCGAAAATCCCATCATAGGATATACAGCTTTATAATACATGGCAACAAGGGTTCCTGCAGCAGCACCTAGAGAAGAACCTAAGGCAAAGGTGATGAATATGACTTTATTCGTATTTATCCCCATTAATCTAGCTGCTACCATATCCTGGGAAGCACATCTCATTGCCCTACCTATCTTTGTTTTTTTAACAATATAGGATAGGATTAAAACCAATAGGATAGAGGTTATCAATATAACAGCCTGTAATTTAGTAAATTTAAAACCTCCAAAAGTATATATTTCGTTCTTAATCATAGTAGGAAATGATTGGGTTTCAGGTCCCCATACGAGCATTGCAAAGTTTTCTAGAAATATAGCTGTACCTATTGCACATAAGAAAAGGTTTATCTTAGGTGCATTAAAGACAGGGGTATATGCAAACTTTGCTATGAAAACCCCTAGCAAAGCTGCACATACCATGCCTATTAAAAACGAAGGTACTAGCGGTAGGTTAAAGTATGCAATTGCAGTATATGCAAAGAAAGCTCCCATCATATATATATCTCCATGGGCAAAGTTTATCAGGCGTATTATGCCATAAACCATGGTATATCCTACTGCTGTCAATGCATAAAGGCTTCCTAATGCAATACCATTGCTAAGTTGTTCCAAAAACATAAGCTACCACCTTCCTTTAATTTAGAATCTAAATACCTAATCAACTTGTTCTGCTGCTGGCACTATCTTACCATCCTTTACAGTTAGTACTACAATGTTTCTTACTACGTCATGGTTATCATCAAAGGATATAGGTCCTGCTACACCTGGAAAATTTTCCACTTCATCTAAAAATTCCATTATAGCTTGTCTACTCTCACCTTTTTCTTCGATGGCAGCAAAGGCTAATTTTGCTGAGTCATAAGCTAAAGCAGCATAAGTATCTGGATCCTTGCCGTATTTTGTTCTGAAAGCATCAACAAATTCCCTTGTTCCAGGGAACTCTATATCAGGATGGAAAAAGCCTGCAAAGATTATACCTTCTACTGCTTCTCCACCAAGTTTTATTAATTCTTCTGAACTAATTCCCTCAGTACCTAACATTTGAACATCTAGACCTAACTCTTTAGATTGTTGTGCAATTAATGCTGTTTCAACATAATATCCAGCTACGAATAATAAGTCTGGATTTGTTCCCTTAATCTTAGTTAATTGAGGGCTGAAATCCTTTGATTGTCCTTCAAAATATGTTTCTGTAGCTACTATTTCTCCACCTATTTCCTCGAAAAATCTACTAAAGTCTTCCATTAATCCTGTTCCAAAATCATTTGCTGTATAAAGAATCGCAGCTTTTCTCTTGCCTAATTTTTCATATGCATATTCTGCTAAGGACTTTGCTTGTGCAGTGTCTGTCAATGAAATCCTATAAGCTGTTGGAGTAGTTCCATCTGTTAAGGCCTTGTTAACTGAGTCTGCAAGAAGTGGTATACCTGCTGCATCATAAATTCCCCTTGCTGCAAGAGTACATGAACTATTCCAGTGGCCTATAACTGCAAGAATTCTATTATCTTGAGCGAATTTTTGTGCTACGTTAGGAGCTTCTTTAGGATTACTTGTATCGTCACCAGTTAGTAGGACTACTTTTTTCCCATTAATTCCGCCTTTTTCATTTACTTCATCAACTGCTAATTGAATAGCCTTGTTTTTCATGTCACCAAATTGAGCTGAGTCACCAGTCATTGGGCCAGCATGGGCTATAACTATTTCATCCTCTGATGAAGTACCTGCATTATCATTACCATTGCTACAAGCAGATAATGATAGAGTTAAAACTAACAACAAAGTAATAATTAAAAAAGATTTTTTGTTTTTCACAAAAACTCCTCCTTTGATATATTTTGTCACACATATAAATATTGCAACTACCATGCCAAGTTTTTTATTCCCTCATAAAAAAATAGAAGCTTGATTTAATCAAGCTTCTATAGAATAAACTAATAACAAGTATTAGTTATATAGGTGAAATTAATAGGAATATTTTTCATACTATGTAATTTTTGCATACTAGCCTATCTCATATTCATTTAATTTATTGTATAAACTCCTTTCGCTAATGCCTAAAGTTTTAGCTGTCTTCCGTTTATTCTCATGGAAAAATTCATAAGTCCTCAATATTAACTTTTTTTCCACATCTGCTAATTTTTCTCCAACATATACGGGAATATAGTCTCGGTCCCCTTTCAACTCAAAATCTGATAACAATTCTGCAGGCAAATCTTGTAATCCAATAAATTCATTATTAGTGAGGGCCACTGCTCTTTGGATTATATTTTTCAACTCCCTTATATTCCCTGGGAAATCATATGCCTCTAAGGCTTCAGCAGCACTAGGTAAAACACCTCTTATGTCCTTATTGAATTCCTAAGAGGATTATACCTTCACCTGGTTTATTTATAGGTATAAAACTGTAGTTAATATACAATTTTTTATTACTTATTGAAATCTCTTTATTGTCAGTCATTACCTTCCCTTTTTTAGCAATATCATATCCATTTAATCCATATATTCTTCCTAGATTAAGGCTTGTCCAATCTTCTTCAATGCATAACTTCTTATTCAATATCCTTTCAGCAGCCTTATTATATTCTATAACCCTATCTTTATTATCAAATACTATAATTCCACTTAAAATGCTTTCTAAAATCTTTCCTTTCAATTTATTACTTTTCTCGATTTCCTGTTTTTGTTCTCTCAGCTCTTTATTCAAAATATTTAATTCTTCTGTTCTTTCAGTAACTTTTTTCTTGAGGTTTTTGTTCCAGTACAGGTTAAGAAAAGCAATTATTGAAACAATAAGTAAAATGGTTATGGAAACATATAGTAAATTTTGAAAGTATTTAGTTTTATCATTAAAGGTTTCACCAAACCATTTCTTGTAAATCTTATCATATGTTCCATTTTTCTTTATGGCTTCTATTCCAGAATTAAATAATTCTAATAATTGAGAATTACCTTTTAATACACTTACGCAATACTCTGTTTCATGCATAGGTTCACCAACAATCTTTACTTTATCAAAATTACCTTCTTTTTGAAGGTAATATATACCTGTGAGCCTATTCCCTATAAATGCATCTACTTGTCCATCCAATAAAAGATCTATAGCTTCTTCCTGGTTAGTTCTTATGTAGTGTATAATATTTTTTACTTCTAGGCTTAGTTCATAACTGATATCTCCCTCTTGAAAAGAAGCCTTTCTCCCCTTTAAATCCTCAATACTGGAAATATAATTAGTATCCTTTAAAACAAATATAGCTTGTGAGTTAGTAACTAAAGGAAGTGTAAAGTCAAATTTTTCCTCTCTTATCTTACTTTTAGTCATACCTTGTATTGCATCAACTTCTCCTCTTTCCAAAGCTTCCATAGCTTCTTGCCAAGACATAGGAATTAATTCAATCTCAAGGCCTAACTCTATTCCTATTGCCCTCATCATGTCTACATTAAAACCTCTAAAATTTCCATCCTCATCTGTAAACTCATATGGTGGATAATTATTGTCTCCTCCTATTTTTATCACTCTTTTATGTGCATTAGCCCTTGATGAAGATGAAGTAAATAAAATTATTATTATGGTTAGTATACTAAGTATCCTTTTCACAATAAAACCCCTTTATGGTTATTTTATCCTTTTTTATAATATCACAGTTTTGTCATATTGTTAAATATTTTACATTTACCAATTATTTCCAGTTTCATAGTACTTGAAATATACCTATATCAGTTATCATTGGAAATATAGGTTGGATTCCCTTTCTAGTATAGGATTCATTCATTGTATCAGCCATTATTTTCTTTTTAATTTCTTCAAATACTGTCATATTACACACATCCCGTGGCACAAAAGTAATTAATAAATTCAAAATCATCTCCATCCTGCTGCTATGTAATGTAGCCACCTATCTTCTGAACTTCCTCAAAACTTACATGGTATGGGAAAACGTGCTAATTATATGAAATGCCAGTATCTCTTCGAAAAAGTTCAACAATGTGGTCTTCTAAGTTATGATTAAAATAGATCTTTGCATATAAGTCTTCTATCCTATCAAAAGGTAAAAGAAGATGGTAGCCACTCCTTACTAAGTTGTCTCCATTTTCAGTTTTATAAAGGCACTCAACCCGCGCTGTTACAAAACTTCCAATCCTAACCCAGGGTGCTGGGATTATTTTCACTACAGTGCCTTCGTAAGAAAGACCCTCTCTTTTTATAGTCTTAAGTTTTTGTGTATTATAAATGCTTTTAATCTTAAGTCCTAAACCCACAATAGTCCATATAATACCATTTATTGTGATTGCCCAATTCCCCTTTATGGCCAATACTATAATCCCTATTATAAGAATTGGAATACCAAATATGAATAAAATAAACTTATACAACCTTTCCCAAGGTGTTTCTACAATTTTCATTAAAGCACCTCCAAGTTTAGTTAAAAGTCCAGGGTATGCTGTATACTTCCTGTTGAATCATATTAATAATTATTATACCCTTTCTATATAGTATTTCCAACCAATTTAATTCTAGTAGTTCTGACATATCTCAACACAATTTCGCCCTTTAGCTTTTGCCTTATACAGGGCACCATCTGCCATTTTTAATATATCTTCAATATCCTTAATATCATCGGTGTTGCCACAAATTCCTGCAACTCCAATACTTATGGTAATACTAATTTCCTGGTCTCCGTAAACCACTTTCCTTTGGGAAATAGTCTTTCGAAACTTTTCCGCAACCTTTTTCGCATCTTCCAAAGAAGTGTTCTTTAAAACCACAGCAAATTCTTCTCCCCCTATACGACCGGAAATATCAGTTTTTCGGAAACTGGCCTTTATCATCCCTCCAACTTCGCGAATTACTTCATCCCCTGCGGCATGTCCGAAGGTGTCGTTGATAATCTTAAAATTGTCCAAATCCATAATCAACAATGATAGTTCATCATTATTCCTTTTTGCCCAATCAAACTCCCTTTTAGCCAAACTCATAAATTCTGCCCGATTGTTGAGTCCGCTTAAAGAATCTATGGTAGCTAAAATTATCAGTTTTTCTTGTATTTTTCTCTCTTCTGTAACATCACGGATAGATTTAAGCATTCGCATGGTCCCATTATGTGTATCTCCCAAGGCCACTACATCAATCTCAAAAAACCGTTCTTCCCCATCTATAATAAAAGGAAAATCACAGCTAGTGTCACTTTGGAAAACTTCCAACAATTTTGGCTCACTATTAAGAATATGCTCTATGGGATAATTGTCTAGTGAAATGTTTAATGATTCAAAAAACTTTTTGGCAGCCTTATTGTAGTCTATTATCCTCATCCCTGGCCCAAATACCACCATGCCAACAAGGTTATTTTCAAAGATAGTTTCTCGAGCTAGGGTTCTTATTTCTAAAAAATCGTATTTTAGAATGCCATAACTTATAATGAGTAGAGAAGCTGGCATTATTAAGGCAGAATAATCAATGCTCCATTGATCATAAGTAAAAAGTATTAGCACTATACCTATGAAAGGTAGTAAAGAAGCAAATAAAAAAACTAAAAAATGGGATTTTGTATAGCCTGCCTTATTCTTTAGGTATCCTATGAAGTAGATGATAACCGTAAGAAGCAAGCACAATATGGTATAGGCAATGTTAACATAGTACCAAACCCCTCTTTCCATATACAAAGAATAATATCCCACTATCTCCCTTAATTCCCATTTTGTATAAAAAAGATGATGCCAGGAATTGGTGAGTCGCATAAAGAAGGTTATTACTGGTACAGAAAAAAGTAAAAGTCCCATCTGGATTTTTAGGGAATATATGGTTTTTGTATAAAGAAGGGCTACCATCATCCATAGTACAGAAATAAAGGGTAATCCCAAATATTGAATTTGATTCCAAAACATCATTTCTTGCAAATTGTTACTGTTAATGATCATTAA
>JAAYQJ010000259.1 GCA_012519355.1 Tissierellia bacterium
TCAGCTAAAGTCTCAAGTATTGTGACCATGTCCCGAATACTGATTTGTTCCCTAAGTAAGTTGGATAATACTTTCTGAATTTCTCCTAGGGAGAGTACTTTAGGCATGACTTCCTCGACAACGGCAGGATATTCTTCTCTTACATTTTCTATTAAAGTTTTTACTTCTTGTCTACCAATTAATTCATATGCTCTCTCTTTTATTACCTCAGTTAAATGAGTTGCTATGACAGAAGGGGGATCAACTACTGTGTATCCGAATATTTCTGCCTTTTCCCTTTCCTTTTCTGTAATCCATTTAGCTGGTAAACCAAAAGCAGGTTCTACAGTATCTATACCTTCTATTTCTCCATCTCCCATACCCGGGTCCATTGCTAAATAATGGTCAAAATAGACTTCACCTTCTGACACTTTTACACCTTTAATTTTAATTATATATTCATTAGGATTTAATTGAATATTATCTCTCAACCTTACTATAGGAACTACTAAACCTAGCTCCATAGCTATTTGTCTTCTAATCATTACTATTCTATCTAGAAGGTCTCCACCCTGATCTACATCAGCCAAGGGGATCAATCCATATCCTACTTCTAATTCAATATCATCTACCTTTAATAAACCTAGGACATTTTCTGGCTTTCTTAACTCTTCAGCTTCAGAAGTATCCTCAATTATTTCCTCAGGCTCTACCCCTGTAGCTCTCCTGATTCTAGTTGCTGCTGCTATAAATATTGCTCCTAGTACTAAGCTAACAAAAGTTGGTAAGGGAGTAGTAATACCTAGTAGTATAATAACTCCTGCAATTATGTATAATAGCATAGGGTTGTTTTTGAAAAGTTGATTAATAATATCTTGTCCTAAATTTGACTCAGAAGCAGCCCTAGTAACGACAAGACCTGTTCCAGTTGAAATTAGTAGTGCTGGAATTTGTGTTACAAGTCCGTCCCCTACAGTCAAGAGGGTATACCTTTGAAGGGCCTCCCCTAGGGTCATTCCTTTGCCAATAACCCCAATTAAAAAGCCTGCTCCTATTTCAATGATAATAATAAGAATTCCTGCAATGGCATCTCCTTTAACAAATTTACTAGCACCATCCATTGCTCCATAAAAGTCAGCATATTTTTGTACATCCTTACGCCTTTGTTTAGCTTCTTCTTCTGTAATTAATCCCGCATTTAGGTCTGCATCAATGGCCATTTGTTTTCCAGGCATTGCATCTAGAGTAAATCTTGCTGCTACTTCAGATACACGTTCTGAACCTTTCGTGATTACAAGGAAATTTATTATAATAATTATTAAAAATATTATAAATCCAACTACTGCATTATTCTGAATAACGAATTCACCAAAGGTTTCAATTACTTTGCCTGCATCGGCATTGGTTAAAATTTCTCTTGTAGTTGAAATATTAAGTGAAAGCCTAAACAAGGTAGCTAGTAGTAATAATGATGGGAAAACAGTTACCTTTAATGCATCTTCTGAATACATAGATAATAGTAATATCAATAAAGAAAAAGAAATATTTACAATAAGTAAGAAGTCTAATATATTTGTATTAATAGGAATAATTATAATAAGTACAATGGCTATTACAGCTAGAGCGACTAACACATTTCCTAATTTCATCTTATGTCCCCCTAAATTCATCTTTTAAACTATAAACGTATGCTAAAACTTCCGCTACTGCTTCATATAAATCTTCTGTAATCATCTCTCCAATTTCAATATTATTATATATGGCTTGAGCCAAGGGTTTGTTTTCAACAATTGGTATTTCATTTTCCTTTGCTACTTTCTTAATATTCTCAGCTATTAAATCTATACCTTTCCCTAATACATAAGGCGCATCAAAACTATCTCTGTCATATTTTATTGCAACAGCATAGTGAGTAGGGTTAGTTATTATTACATCCGCCTTAGGTATATCTTGCATCATACGACTCATAGCCAGTCTTCTTTGTCTTTCTTTTATTTTGCTTTTAATTAAGGGATCACCTTCTGTTTGCTTATATTCCTCTTTAATCTCCTGTTTAGTCATCATTAAATTCTTTTCATGTTGTCTCCATTGGAAAAAATAATCTAAAATTGCTAATATAATTAAGACACCTAAGACTCGAATAATAACGCTATATGTGAGACTAGAAAATTTAAATAATGATTCCACTAACTCCATCTGCGGATATTGAAGGATTTCTAACAAATTTTTCCTTATATATGTAAGTGCTACATAAACAGCTAAGAAAATCTTAAAAACAGATTTAAATAATTCCATTAATGCCCTTTTAGAAAAGATTCTTTTAAAACCTTCTACTGGATTCAATCTATTTAGTTTTAATTTAAGAGTTTTTGTTGTAAATAAAAAACCTACTTGTAGATAGTTGATTATCAATGATGAAAGAAATGCAATGCCCAAAAAGGGTAAAACAATTATGGCAAAAGTTGAAAAAATCTTTAAACTATTAGGCATTAGATTATTTATACTTAAGAATGTATCTGGATTCCTAGCTTCCTTGAAAATATTAATAGTTAAATTACTTAATTGCTTTCCTAATATCTCACTTAATACCCTCAGGCCAATGAAAATAGAAAATAGTATAACTGCTGTAGTAACTTCTCTACTTTGTACTACTTGCCCCTCAAGCCTAGCTTCTCTCCTCTTCTTGGGGGTAGGTTTTTCAGTTTTTTCTGACTCAGCAAATAATTGCAAATTAATCTTTATCATATTAAAATCAGCCTTATTAGGATTTTATAAACTTATAAATACTATTAATTATTTGATCGAAAATTCCATCCATACTATTGAAAAAAATTGGTATACCTACTAAAATCAATAACAATCCAATTAGGATTTTAAAAGGCATCCCAACTACAAACACATTTAACTGTGGTATGGTCTTAGATAAAATACCCAAAATAATATCTGCAAGAAAAACAATGACAACAATTGGCATACTTAATTTCAATCCTATTTCAAAAGCCTTAGCCAAGGTATCTATAATAAGGGTCATGGTGCTTTCAGTGTAATTAAAACCATTAATAGGTATATAATTATAGCTATCTTTCAATGCCAATATTATTCTGTGGTGTCCATTTATTCCTAATAATAAAATGAAAGAAAATATATAATAAAAATTCCCCATTAAAGGAATTTGTACTCTATTTTGTGGATCGATTACATTTGCCATACCAAAACCTATTTTCATATCTATAATTTGTCCCATTACA
>JAAYQJ010000260.1 GCA_012519355.1 Tissierellia bacterium
CAGAAGCTCTTGGGAAGTAGGTTTCATGGGATGAAAAAACAAGAAGTGTGTATTTAGGAAATATGATTTAGAGGAATCAACTGTGATGCTGCAAGAACAGTTATATAGTATAGACAATAATGCTGAAGAGGATAAGGAAGTCGATTACATTTACAAAAGAGCTACACCCTTAGAAGTAAGCTCCGATATACTTGTTAGAGGAAATAGAGTATTTGAGTATAGAAATAGAAAATGGGGTCCTATAATTAAATCTTATCTTGTAGATAATGAAGATGGCACTATTTCAGTAATAGATGCTCACTCCGAGGATGATATTATTATAGCTACTTATGATTTAGACTTTAATCTACTTGCTACAAAAAAGATAAAACATGAGCTTTAGAAATTTGGTGCATTCTATAAGGGTGAGGATGGGCATTATATTTTATTTGGTCAAGATAATACTGAAGAAGATGATAATAAAGAAGTATATAGAATTGTAAAATATTCTTTTGATTTCGAAAGGATAGGTGCAGCCTCTGTAAAAGGTGGTGAGTCTTACACCACTGTCCCTTGGAGTCAAATAAAAGCTATTTTGATAAAAAAATTTTAATGTATTTTTACGGGGAGGTTGGAGAAAACTTTACAGGTGTTTCTTTAGGTGGATTTGAGATATCCAATAGTAAATATATAGTAGTTGGTAATTCCATAATGCAAGATGAAAATTATTTAAATTATGAAATACGAAATATATTTGCTGCCACTGCACCAAGGGAAAGGGTTTGGATAATATTGTTGCCATTTCTGCATCATATAATAATTCTGCAGTTTTGGATAAAGATGGTTATGTTTGGAATTGGGGATTTAATGTAGGGAGGCCTACAGAGGAAAGTAGGAAACCCATGAAAGTAGAAGGATTAGATAGGATAATAGAAATATCTATTTGTTGGAATTTTTCCATGGCCTTAAGAGAAGATGGAACCATTTGGGCTTGGGGGAATAACTATAGTGGACAATTTGGCATAGGAAATAATGAAACACCCTATGAACCTGTAAAGGCATTTATTAATTTGAATTAACAGGATAATAGGAAGAAATTAAAAAACTCTACTTCTATTAAAAGGAGTAGAGTTTTTCTTATTGCTTTCAATCTTTTCACATCAAAATAAGTTTTAATGTATTTGTTTATATAAATATATTAAGGAACTTGTCCTGAGGTTACACTTATGGAAAAATTGGCAAAAAAAGTAATAATCATATATAGTGACAAAATAATGATTTGAGAAGTAGGGACTCTAATGTTACAAAAAACTTTTAAAAATCTATTGACAAAAATTTAAATTCGTTTTATTATATTACTCATTATTATAATTTTAAAGTTGAAGATGCAAAGAGTAGTTATGTGGAGTACATCCTACAGAGAACTGGGGTAGGTGAGAGCCAGGAGATGGAAAGCATAATGAAGAGAGTTGCTGAAATGGGTAGGACAAAGCCTATAGGTGAGTATCTTATCCCGCATCCAAAGCGTTATTTGG
>JAAYQJ010000261.1 GCA_012519355.1 Tissierellia bacterium
CCAGCTCATCATCCCTGTTTAGGATTTTTTCATCTAGGGTAAAGCTTAGATCCAGCTCAGATAAATACCTGGTCTTATTACTTATATCTATAATCCTACCTGTTATCTTACGGTTTACAAAGAATGAGGCTATTAAGGCCAAGGCTAGGGAAACACCACTAATTAACAAGATGGAAGTTTGCATGGACCCTAATTGGCTTAATATATCGCTTTCATCAATATTGATTACTATGGTCCAGCCCTTAGATTCAATAGGGGCGTGACCTACATGGCGGACTTCTCCACCTTCTTCATACTGGCCAATGCCAGCTTGATTATTTAGTACACTCTCTATAATCTTGTTGACATCATCCCTTGATTTTTCAGGAACTATATTTGCTAAGCTAGTAAAATTAATTAAATGTTGACTATAGGTAGCTCCAGCTACAGCATCTGTAGTGGCAGCACTTGTGGCGCCAGTACCAGCATCAACAGTAATAGTTGGATGGGAGACTACGTCTACAGCTTCATTTAAAATATAGGCGTAACCAGAACCACCAACTCTTATGTCACTAGCTAGATCATAAAACTCCTGGGCGTCACTAAAGGCTATTACTGTTCCAACAAGCCTAAAGTCATGGTATAGGGGAGCAGCTATGGCCACTACTTCTGACTTGGAATGTTCATTAAAGAAGGGCTCTGAAAAATAGGAACTTCCTTTAATGGCTTCCTTAAAATATACATAGTCCTTTACACTTACACTGGAACCATCCTCTAGCATCAGGTTTCCTCTTAGGTCTGTTATCCCTATATTGGTTAGGCCTAATCGAGCTTTTTCCTTCTTAAGCATATCTAATTTTTCAATCAAAGGAGCTGTTGGATCTCCTAAGTATTCAATATTTCCCAAGGGTTCAATAGAAGAAATATACATATGAATCCTAGAATCAACTAGGTTTGCAGAGTCAATTGCCTTGTTGTAAATCATTTCTTCTGCTGTTTTAATTAGGGAGTTTTTTGAAATTTGGTAGCTTGTAAATCCAATTACTGAAGACAAGATAATTATGATGATGGCAATGGTGAAGAGCATTACAGTGGCAATACTCTTGGTGCTTTTCCCTACAGATAGATTTTTATTTTCCAAGACATTCACACTCCATTTGTAGTTTAATGTAAATTTATGTAACATTTTCAACTTTCCTCTATTATACACTATCTTTTGTAAGATTTACATATTTTTCTAGAAACTTTAATATATTTATTTACGGATAATAAATTGACTTCAACGCTTTTGTATAGTACACTTATATCATGGTAGCATGAGTACTTTCCCAAGAAGTATGTGTAAAAGACATGGTTACATGTCTTTAAATAAAAGTAAGGGGGATTTAAGATGAAAAGAAAATTGCTTTTAATTACTCTATCTTTAGTCTTAATTATGGCCAGCCTAGCAGGTTGTGGTGCTAAGGAAACCTCAGGTGGCGATGATGGTGATGTAATTAAAATTGGTGTATTTGAACCTATGACTGGAGTCA
>JAAYQJ010000262.1 GCA_012519355.1 Tissierellia bacterium
CTTCTAATAAAGAAATAGAAAACATTATTAAAATGCCTAACTTTACAGATGATAATGATGAATCACAGGAGAAGAAAAGGAGAGGGCTTGCTCAATTGATACCCGACAAACTAATACCTGATTTAATTAAGAGAGAAAACCTAGCTAAGAAAGAGGAAGATTAACTTTTTTATTACTAATTACTGATCCCCTTACTCCCCCTTTGATATTTTAAAGGCTTGCAGAGTTTCTGCAAGTCTTTTTTGTTGCACAAAATTAATAATAAACTTGAATTTTTGATTTTTGTTTATTGGCCATATAGTGGAATGAGTGAATTGTAAACATGGAATTTATTTCAAGTTTAAAAGCATTTTATCAAGCTTGCCAATAGTTCCTTATCTGAATTAATTATTCTTTGTAAGATTATGAAGAGGGTAGATTGATAGGGATAAGAAAATCGGGGAATTACCCCGATTTTCAAGATATTAGAAACAATCAGTGAAAAGTATTACAAGCAATAAAAAGAAGAATAATAGAGAGTCATCAAAATTCTTATCTCTTCTACAATCTCTACCCCTATTTCTGTCGAATCCTTCACCTAATATATTATCCACAAATAACACCCCACCTTAATTATTTCTGAGCCTTAGCTCTTAATATAGGGTATGCTGATACTTGGACAAATGCTAATATTAAAGTCAAATGGAGAGAATAGATTCTGTAGTTGTGTTTAATAAATAATAAGATTACACCAGCTGATACAGTTGGTAGACCTAGCCCTTTTTTGTTTTATAATGTATACTTAATAATAGGATTTACATAAGAATGGAAAAAAGAGAATTAAGTTATATAGATGAGATAGTTGTATAATAAAACACACAAGATGGAGAAAGGCTTATGGAAAAAGGATAGTGTGATACATATTAAAGTGGAAAAATCTAATAATTTTTGTTTTTAGAAAATAGCTCCTAGTGGCAAGATTAAAATAATATCTTAATTGTTAGGAGTTATTTTATTGAATATATAATCATAATTAATAGAGGAGGAATTTACATGAAGAAAGAATTAAAAGGCTTTGTTATTGGTGTTGTTATGACTCTTATGTTAATGACTTCTTTTACATTTGCAGAGAGTCTAATGCAAACTATAGAAGTTATATTCAACTCAGTCAATTTAGAAGTCAATGGGAAAAAGGTAGAGGCTGATAATATCCTATATAATGGGACTACATATGTACCAATTCGAGCAGTAGCAGAGATGCTAGGGAAAGAAGTAGGGTGGAATCAAGAAACATGGACAGCTAGTATAAATGATAAGGCTGAAGCCAATACTGCAAGGGTGAAAAGGGTAGTTGATGGAGATACTATTATAGTAGACTTTAATGGAAAAGAGGAGAGGGTAAGACTAATAGGAGTGGACACACCAGAATCAGTACACCCTGATGTGGCCAAAAATTTACCTGAAGGGAAAGTAGCATCTGATTTTACAAAATTAATGCTAGATGGAAAAGAAATAGAACTTGAATTTGATGTACAAGAAAGGGACCATTATGGAAGAATATTAGCCTATGTATGGTTAGATGGAGTAATGCATAATAAAACATTATTAGAAGAAGGATATGCAAGATTAGCCACATATCCGCCAAATGTAAAATATGTAGAGGAATTTACTAAGATTCAAGAAGAAGCTAGAAAAAACAATAAGGGATTCTGGTACGACAATTCCTTCAATGGGGAGCTTATAGAAAATGAGACATCAGACACCAGTACCAATACACCTGTAAAAACTGAAGGCAAGTATGTAGGAAGTATTGACTCAGATAAATATCATTATCCAAGCTGTAGGCATGCAAAAAATATTGCCAGTTATAATGAAATTTGGTTTGATACTATAGAAGAAGCACAAAGCTTAGGCTATTCTCCTTGTGGAGTATGTAATCCAAAATAGAGTATAGACATCCGAAAGGGTGTCTTTCTTATTGGAGAGATTTTAAATGTATAAACCCATAGAATTTAGGGTAACAAGACTAAGAGACTTCTTTTCATCCTATGCACCAAATGAACACAATGGAATAAATTAATTATATATGTCAATGATAATCCTTAAAGCCTAGAAGGAGGTTAATAAATGAGAGTTAGGAGAATATTTACAGGAGGAAATACAGCCAATGGTTTTCACTCCTTTCACCACTATATAATACCCGATAAGAGAAATAAGCTTTATATATTCAAAGGAATGCCTGGAGGTGGCAAATCTTCTTTAATGAGGGAAATTGGACAAAGAATGATAGATAAAGGATATAGTATAGAATTTCATCATTGTCCATCAGATCCTCGGTCCATTGATGCTGTTGTTATAGAGGAACTAGGTATATGTTTGCTGGATGGGACACCACCCCATAGTATGGATCCAACCTATTCAGGCCTAACGGATAAAATAATAGATTTAGCTAGATTTATTGACTCGGAAAAACTTAAACCAATGGAAGAGGATATAAGAAGGGCAAAATTAAATAATAAATACGCCTATGAAAGGGCCTTTAACTATTTTAAGGCAGCCAAAATAGTTCATAATCAAATATCAATTGAAAATGGAAGAAATCTAGACTTGGAAGGTATAAATAAAGAAAGTGAAGGGTTAATAGAAAGAATCTTTTCTAAGAGGGAGAAAACCATAAAAGGAAATGGATTTAAAGAAAGGCACTTATTTTCTACAGCTAACACACCTGAAGGATATTTTGACTATACTAATACCATCTTAGAATGGGCAGAGGATATTTACTATATTAAGGGAGAAATTGGGACTGGAAAGTCCACCTTATTGTCTAGGATATTTGATGAAGCAAAGTATAGAAACTATAATCTTGAAATATACCATAACTCCTTAATACCTGAAAAAATAGAATCAATATATATAAAGGAATTGGATACAATTATAACTTCCAATGATCATGGGAAAGAAGGGGCCAAATTTACACTAAATCTGAGCAATTACTTTGATAATAGTAAACTAAACCATGAGGATTACAAAGCACTTAACTTATTGTTAGAAAAAGGTATAAAGAGTTTAAATGGGGCAAAGGAAAACCATTTTATATTAGAAAAGTCCTATAGACCTTGTATAGATTATTCACATATAGACAGTTTAAGAGAGGAAATATACGAAGAAATACTGAGTTTCATAGAATAAGGGCAGGTTATCCTGCCCTTAAGTTATCCTTGATCATTTCAAAAAATCTGGTTAACAGCTTTTCCAAATCTTCTTTATTGCAACCCCCTTGTACAGTATTGTTGCTGCCTCCACCTTTTACAGAAAACTCATTGGAGAGGTCTTTCAAAATATTTTTCAAATTTACATCTAAATCTTTAGGTACAGAGACTAAAAACTGTCCCTTATTATCCTTATTTGATCCAAAGATATGGATTGAGCTACTCACATTATTTAAGAAGGTGGAAATAGCATTGATTTCTTTCAAATCCTTGTCTGCATAAACCTTGGAAATAAAGGATTTATTATTCACCTTGAAGGAATTTCTTAAAAGTTCCTTACCTTCATATTTAACTATTTCTTCCTTGAGACTTCGGTTTTCTTTTTCTAAGTCTATTTTCTGGTCTAATAGGGTTTTTACTTTACCGTATATATCCTTATCCTTAGAGGATAACAATAGGGAAATATCATTAATAGCCTTATTTTTCCATGTATAATCGGCTAATGCCCTATTACCACAAACAAACTCAAGCCTAATATTACCCTTATATTTTTCCCATTTTCTTATTTTTATAAGGCCTATTTCTCCAGTCTGCCTTAGGTGGGTCCCACCACATGGAGAAAAATCAATATTATCGATTTCTACTATACGGATATGAGAATTTACAGAAGGTTGTTTTCTAACAGGGATTTTGTCTATGTCTTGTTTTTCAATATAATAGGACTTTATATCGAAATTTGAAAAAACAATTCTATTGGCGTAGATTTCAACTTTTTGGGCTTCTTCTTCTGTTAGTTCAGGTAAAGTAACATCAATGTAGACATAATCCTCCCCAATATGGAAGCCAATGGTCTCACCATTGTATAGCTTGTAAAAGGCTGCTGATAAAAGGTGTTGTCCAGTATGTTGCTGCATGTTATCTAATCTATTTTCCCAATCAATATTGAGTATTACCTTGTCACTATGGATATTATCCTTGGTTACATGAATTATGTCCATATTGTCTTCATATACTTCTAATACTTTCACACCATTTATGGTGCCCTTATCACCAGGTTGGCCACCTGACAGATGGGGGTAAAAAATTGTTCTATTTAGTTTTATGTAATATTTGCCGTTCTTATAGATTTTTTCAACAATCCTTGAATCTATTTCCCTTAAGTAAGGATTGGTTAAAAAAAGCTTTTCAGTCATAATATTATCAATCCTTTCAATATTATAAATATATATTACCATAAAAATACAAAAACTATAAAGAAATATTAAAATTCTATGTTATAATCATATAAACAATATATAGGGGATGATTATATGCCTGATGGAAGTATGTTTATTCTGCTAGGTTTGATTCTTTTAATCTGGAGTTTAAATAGGATTCATAGAAAAAAATAAGTGGAGGATTTTATGTACAGGCCTTTTCTAATTATAACTACTCCTTTAATTTTGGGGATAATATTATCCTATAATTTTTCTTTGAATATTTTATTTTCCTTATCTATTCTTGTTCTCCTTTTATTAGTATATCTTATCAATATTACAAGGGATAGGTCTAATTCAGTAATTATATTTTTTCTTTTCTTCTTATTGGGGACTATTTTGGGAACCTATCAATTGGACAATAGCATCCTAAAAACAAGGATAGATAAAAATCTTATATTTAAAGGACTAGTCCATAATATTTCTTTTCAGGATGAAGACCAGGGAAAATATACTATAATAGTGAAGGAGCTTCAGGAAGGGAATAAAAAAATTGAGCTAAAAGAGAAGACTATACTTAAAATCATAGGAAAAAAAGAACTTAAATTAGGTGATGAGATAGTATTTGAAGGCATATTAAAAGAACCAATGGAAAATACCAATCCAAACCTTTATAATTATAAGTTGAACCTTCTATCTAATAAAATCCATACCACTATAAATATTAGGGAAAATGGTATCTTGGGAATCAATAGTAAGGATAGGCCACTTAAATATGTTTTAAGGGAGGCTTTTGAAGATAAGGTTAATTCAACTTTTGATAGCTACCTAAATGAAAAGAGTAGTAGCCTAATGAAAAGTATAGTATTGGGAGAATACTCCTACTTAGAGGAGGATATTACAAAATACAGGGACCTGGGATTGGCCCATATACTTGCAGTCTCAGGCTTACATATAGGTATAATTGCAGGATTCATAGTTTTTATCCTTTCCCATTTAGGAGTTAAAAGGAATATTACTATAATTATTACCCTAGCTACTATCTGGTTCTATGGATACTTAATTGGTTTTCCACCTTCACTATTAAGGGCTAATATTATGTTTAGCATAATTTGTTATGCCTTCTTAGCCAAGGAACCCTATGACCCAATAAATAGCTTGTTTCTCTCTATGTTTGTCCTATTAATTATAAATCCCTTATGGATATTTAACTTAGGCTTTCAGTTATCTTACATAGCTACTCTTTCAATAATCTATTTTACACCCAAGCTTAGGGACTTTTTCTACCTATACAAGGGTAAAGTTTTTTCCACCCTATACGGACTTCTGGCTGTCCATATAGGACTTTTACCAGTACAGGCATATTATTTTAATAGGCTGTCTATCATCAGTATATTATCTAACCTAATACTAGCCCCCTTACTTGGACTAGGCCTGATTTTGGGAGCAGGGATGCTTGTATTATCTTATATCTTGCCATTTGTCAATTTGTTCCTTGGCAAGATATTAAACCTAATATTATCGGTACAATTTCTTCTTGTAGATTTGTTATATGGAACTCCCTTTGGACTTATTAAATTTCATTCTCCTAGTATTTATGAATTTATATTATATTATATTTTCATATTATTAATCTTTGCTGTTATAGATTTAAAGAAATTAGACTTACCTGTATCTAAAGCTCTTATGTACTTTTTAGTTTTGTTGATTATATTAAATTCTGTATCTATAATCATGGATAAATCAATGGAAATACATTTTATAGATGTAGGCCAAGGAGACTCTATTCTATTAAGGACTAGGGGCGACAATTACCTAATTGATACAGGAGGGAATATCTTTGACTCCTTTGACATTGGAAAGAATATAAGCCTACCCTACTTAGAAAAATTAGGTATAAATAGGCTAAAGGCCATTTTTATTACTCATTTTGATGATGACCATTCTAAGTCCTTACCTTTGCTATTGGATAATATAAAGGTAGAAAATATAATAATTTCCTATGAAGATAGTGGAAATAAAATATATGAAGACTTAAAAAACAGGGAAGTTCCTGTTACAATGTTAAAGGAAAGGGATAGGGTCAACTTAGAACCTAATATATATATGGATGTATTAAGTCCCAATGAAGATATGAGAAATAGGTGGACAAGTGGCAACAATTTATCCTTAGTACTTTTACTTAACTATTATGATAAAAAAGTACTTTTTACTGGGGATATGGAAAAGGAAGTTGAGTGGGTAATAAAAGATAAGTTCAAGGGACCTGTAGATATAATTAAGGTCCCCCATCATGGAAGCAATACTTCTTCCACTGAAGAACTACTAGATATAATAAGGCCTAAAATAGGGATTATCTCCGTGGGAAGAAATAACTTTTTCAATCATCCTAGGGAGGAGATTATTGATAGGTATGAAAGACTTGGAACTTCAATTTATAGGACAGATTTTCATGGAATGGTTAAAGTTAGATTAAATGGTGATAAAATATATATAGAACCCTTTATAAAGGAAAGAATTACATTAATGGATTATTTGTATGATAATATAAATATTATTGCTTTTTGTACCCTGTATTATTTAATGGCATATATTTTGATAAAGCAATATTCATATTTAAAAGAAAGGTTGAAAACAAGTGAATTATAAGGAACTTCTTAAAGATATTAAAGATGGCAAATTGCTTACAGTATATTTATTTACAGGTACAGAAAACTATCTAATAGATAAGACCCTGGACCTATTAAAGGAAAAATACATAGATAAATCCTTTGAAACATTAAATTATGTGGTTTTAGATGGTAAGGATGTATATTTTGATGATATCTTAAATGCCTGTGAAACCCTTCCCTTTATGTCGGAGAAAAAACTGGTAATTATAAAGGACATAAATGAGGTTATGGACAATAAGGAAACGGATTTCGATACAAAGCTTGGAGATTATTTAAGCAAATTGGACAATTACCTATCCTTAATAATAATAGATAAATCAAATAGCTTGAAAAAGACCACTAGTACATATAAAACCGCAAAAAAATTAGGTGGACTTGTTGAGTTCAATAAACTAAGGGGGAAAGATTTAAACACTTGGGTGGAAAGGAAATTTAAGGAGTACAATAAAGATATCTCCTACGGAAATATATCTTATTTCATACAATCCTCAACCTATAGTGATTATAATAGCCAGAAAACCCTTTATGATTTGGAAAATGAAATATTGAAAGTAATAAATTATTCTCAGAAGAAGGAAGTATCAAAGGAAGACATTGATTTAGTTCTTTCAAGGACACTGGATACGAATATTTTTAATCTCCTTACCTATATAAATAGGAGGGATAGTGAATCTGCCCTAAAGACCTTTAATGAAATGTATATATCTAATGAACCAGTACAGCGTATTTTAGCAATGATCATTAGACAAGTTAGATTAATGCTTAGCTACAAACTATATAGGGAAAGGGGAGACACAGAAGGAAGCATACAAAAGAAATTACAAATCAAGGACTATGAACTTAAGAGGATTTCCAAGGAATCATCTAGTTTTAGTACTGAAAGTCTCCAACAAGCCTTAGAACATATACTAAAGTTGGATATAAAACAAAAGACTAGTTCCCAAGATGAAAAACTAGCCCTTGAAATGCTTATTGTTCATTTATCAAATTTAATGTAAAAAACTTCGGCCTGCCGAAGTTTTATTTTATTACATTGCACTATTTAATTTCTTCGTTAGGCGACTAATCTTCCTAGACGCATTATTTTTGTGAACAACATTTTTATGTGCTGCTTTTTTAAGCTTCTTGTCGATAGTCTTCAATAATTCTTTAGCTTCAGCAAAGTTTTCATTTGCAATAGCAGTTTCAAATTTCTTTATATATGTTTTAATTTCGGATTTTCTAGCCTTATTTCTAGCTGTTCTTTTTTCAGTAGTTAAAATTCTTTTCTTAGCTGATTTAATATTTGCCACGATCTCACCTCCTCATAATCTGACACAAAACATTTTACCACGAAGAATTATAAAATGCAAGGATATTTAACTTATATATGGAGAAAAATATAAAAGAAATAAATTTGAAAGGAGAATTAACTTGTATCAAATACGAACAGACTTGGCTGTTGAGAATAGAGAACTGTATAAGGAAGCCCATCAAGAGGACTCAAAGGGAGTAGAAATAGAAAAGGAAGAAAAAGGTAATTATACTGTTACCAGGATAAAGGTATTAAACAAGGAGGGTAGTGAAGACCTTCAAAAGCCTATTGGAACTTATATAACCATTGATGTACCTAGATTAAATAAAACTGATGAGGATTTAAAGGATGAAATTTCTCAAGTATTGGCTAAGGAAATCAAGGGGCTAGGTAAGACACATCCCCATAGCAAGATACTGATTGTAGGCCTAGGTAATTGGAACATTACACCTGATGCCCTGGGACCTAAGGTAGTTGAAAGGGTTTTGGTAACAAGGCAATTTTTTGTTAACTATAATAAAGAAATTGATGAAACAGTAGCTAATGTAGCAGCTCTTTCTCCAGGAGTAATGGGTATTACAGGTATAGAAACAGGTGAAATTGTAAGGGGGGTAGTAGAAAAGGTTAAACCTGATTTAGTCATAGCAGTAGACGCTCTAGCATCTAGAAAAATGGAAAGGGTATCCACTACCATTCAGATTTCGGATACTGGTATAAACCCAGGAGCTGGAGTAGGAAACAGTAGGATGGAGCTTAGTGAAAAATCTTTAGGTGTACCAGTAGTAGCTATAGGAATACCAACAGTAGTAGATGCAGCTACTATTGTCAACGATACCCTAGACTTAATCCTAGATTCTTTAAAGACGGAGGCAGAAGTAGGTACAGAATTTTATAATTTACTATCAGAAATATCTTCAGATGAAAAATATAGCTTAATTCGAGAAGTACTAAACCCATATATGGAAAATGTAGTCGTTACACCTACTGATATAGATTCAGTAATAGATGACCTATCAATAATAGTGGCTAATGGATTAAATATAGCCCTTCATCCAGGAATAGACCTCCAGGATGTTAATAGATATATAAGATAAATCTAGAATATTTAACTCCCTAGAGGAATATAATTTTTATATTGATAGGATATTAGGGAGTGTTAATATGAGAAAGTCCAGAAAATCCGATTATATTATTATGGCATTAATATGTATATTAATATTGAATATTGGGAATTTAATAGTTAGGTTTTATAATTCCAGGAAAGACCCTAACTCTTTAAAGGGAAACAGTATTGTATCTTTCATATCTACGGTTAATTCTGTAGCTAAGGCATTTAAATTAGATGAATTTCTAGTGAAAACTATTAATTCCCTGTTTCCAGTGGCTGAAGTATTAAATACTAATCCTGACAGTGATCTAGAAAATGTTGATGGAGAGTTTAATGAAGTAGACGAAAATGATTATGACTATGCAAATGATATTATTATTGAAAGATTAGATGAATATGAGAGCTTAATTATTATTAAGGATTCTGATGGGATGAATAAGGTGGAA
>JAAYQJ010000263.1 GCA_012519355.1 Tissierellia bacterium
ATTTTTGGTCTTAGAAGCCCTAGATCTAATAGATAATAGTGACCATTATTTTAATGACAAGATTCTTATTGATTTTCTAGATGGTTTTATGGGAGATAAGGTTTTATTGAATGAACACCTAATTAATAAGATGGATAGTTATAGTAATAGGCTAAAGAGGATAATAATAGAATATTTCTCCAACAATTGTGTTGATTATGAGGAAGTAAAATTAAAGGTCCTTTATTATCTCTCTACTTCAGAAGATAAAGAATTATTAATTGCATCTATAAAGTATTTTGGAAAGGTTTTTGATGATATGGCATTAATTTATATTGTAGATAAGCTTAATGCTGAAGATTGGGAGCTTCGTGCAGTAAGTGCTAAGGTATTAGGTCAGTATAAAAATGAAGATATAAAACAAGAACTATTTGAAGCCTTAAGAGATGAAAATTATTTTGTTAGATATAATAGTGTATTTTCATATATTGGCATGGAAGATGAGAAGGTATTGAAGGATTCTATAGATAAAATTAAGGATAGGTTTGCAAGGCATATGTTAATCTATGCTATGCAAAGTAGAGGTATCATTAGCTTCCAGGAATATTCAAATATCTTAGAGCCTGTGGTTGAAAATTATACAGTAGTCTTAAATCCTTTAGTAGAAGAGGTGGCTCATAATGACAATTAACTATATTATTTATTATATAAATGTATTCTTTTTCTTTTATATGTTTCTATATGCCATCCTATTTTTCCTTACAACAATCTTGTCTTCTCTTAACTTAGATGATTTCTTTGTAAGGAAAAGGCATTTGAGTTATTCAATATTAAAAAATGAGGCTAATTATATTCCTGTTTCAATACTAGTTCCTGCTTATAATGAGGAAGTTACCATAATAGACACCATAAATTCACTATTGAACTTGGACTATCCTGAGTATGAAATAGTTGTAATAAATGACGGTTCTACGGATAAGACAGCAGAGGTCATTATCGATAATTTCAATTTAAAACAAGTAGCTAGACCTATAAAAAAACTAGTAGAATCTAAAGATGTGGAAGAGGTTTATGAAAATGATGAAGGGGTTAAGATTGTACTAGTGAATAAGGAAAATGGTGGCAAGTCTGATGCATTGAATATGGGAGTAAATGTAAGCAGATATCCCCTATTTGTATGTGTTGATGCTGATTCCTTGTTACAGTACGACTCATTGAAAAAGATAGTTGAACCATTTCTAGAAAATGACCATACAATTGCAGTTGGCTTTATAGCCTACCCATATTTCCTATTCTTTGAATATATAACCCCAATATTAGAAGTTATAGGGATTACAACAATAGTACTTTCCTTCATTCTTAAAATAATCAATACTAGGTTCTTTATATTCTATTTATTAGTCTATATGGGATACAACATGGTTGTATCCATGATTGCAGTACTCTTAGATAAATGCTTATTTGGTAAGGACTTACCAAATAAAATATTCTACAAACAGTTCTTATACTCCATAATTGAATCCTTTGGATATAGGCAGCTCTGCTCCTTATATAGGCTAGGAGCCTTTAACCCATTTAAGAAACATGAATGGGGTAATATGGTAAGAACTAAACAGCAGGTAATTGAATGAAGGGAGAAAAAAGGAACATTCATGGATTATGATACCATGTTTGTTCCTTTTTTTATCAAAAAAAAGATAAAAATTTCCAATATAGTGAGAAAATTATGGATAATGGGTATTATATATAAAACCTAAACTACTTGTAACTTTTAGGGGGGATAAAATGTCTACAAATATTAAGGAAAATCTTGGAGCAAAAGAATTTGACTTAATATATAGACATTCATTAAAGGTTGGCGATATAGGGATTTGTAAATGGAATATGGATAAAGAGGAAATGTATATAGATGAATACATATCAGGGTATGAGTTAAATAATATTAAGAATATGAAAGAATTTCTAACTGCAATTGCTTATCATAAAGATAGGGACTTAGCAATACGAGACTTAGAAGATTATTTAAATGGTACTAACCTATATTATCTAAGTACCTTTAGGATAAAGACCAAAGCTGGAGATATAAAATGGGTCTTAGTTAAGGGAAAAATATTAAAAGATGAAGATATAAGGGATAAGGTCTTACATGTATTAATCTTCAATGTTACAGGCAGCAAGCTCCATGAAGGTCATGATATTATGACTAATTTAATTAACGATAGGTTTTTCCTTAGAAAACTTAAAAATGCCATACAAGTGGCAAAGGCCCAAAATAAGCAGGGGGCATTAATATATATTGATATAGATAACTTCAAAACCATAAATAATAATTATGGCTTCCAGTTTGGAAATTTAGTCATTAAGGAATTTGCTATGTCACTTGACTCATTACTTAGCCATTCCTGTGAATTAGCTAAGTTTCCAGGTGACAAGTTTATGATATTGGTAAATGATTTTGATTATATAAAGGAAGTAGAAGAAATATGCAACAATATATATGAGTATTTTAAAAGGCCAATTGAAATTTTGGACAACCAAATCTATATTAACTTAAGTTTAGGGGTAACTATTTTCCCCAATGACAGTACAGATGAGAATGAATTATTGAAGTTCTGTGATTTTGCAGTAACTCAATCAAAGCATTCAGGGAAAAATGTTTGTACAATATTCAACAAGGAAGTAGCAAAATCTTATTACAGAAGAACTCTTATAGAAAGCGAAATATTAAATGCAATTGAAAATCAGGAGTTTTATCTTCACTACCAGCCAAAGATTGATATCTCAAGTAATAGGATTACAAGCTTAGAGGCCTTGATAAGGTGGAATAATAATAAACTTGGCTTTATATCTCCTGGAGAATTTATACCAATTGCAGAAGGAAAAGGGTATATTGTCCAAATTGGTAACTGGGTATTGGAAGAAGCCATAAAAACCGCCTCCCAATGGAAGGATAAGGGCTATTATTTTGAATCCATAGCTGTGAACATATCACCAACTCAATTGAAGAGAAAGGAATTTAAACCTACTCTCATAAAACTATGCAAAAAATACAATATTCCCCACTCTCTCTTGGAAATAGAGATAACAGAAAGTACATTAATGGGAACTAGTGAAGAGAATATTGGAATATTAAAAGAGCTTATCGATAGTGGATTTAAAATAGCAATAGACGACTTTGGAACTGGTTATTCTAATCTGATCTCTCTTATTGAATTTCCAATAAGTACATTAAAAATAGATAAATCCATAGTGGACAACATAGAGTGTGAAAAAAACAAGCTTGTATTTAAGAGCATTGTAACCTTAGGGAGAAACTTAAAGTTTGAAATAATTGCTGAAGGAGTAGAAACAAAGAAGCAGCTAGATATCCTAGCTAAACTAGGCTGCGATGGGATTCAAGGCTACTATTTCTGCAAACCCCTTCCAAAAGAAGAGATTGAGGGGTGGCTAGAAAAGGGGAAGTGTGATAAATAATACGAAAAGGCTAATCGTGAGAAATGATCATGATTAGCTTTTTCGTATTATATAATACTGAGTAGCTATTTTGTAATAGACATCTAGTTTAAGAGTTTAAATAAGAAAATTAGGTTTTAAATAAATTAACTGGTAAATATAGTTGACATTTTATTTATAATGATATATATTAAATTTAACAAAATAAATAATATTGCAAAATACAAAATATAACACAAACAATAGGAGGTGTAAAATGAAATTAGGAGATATTGCTGAATTACGGACAGGACTTATATTGACTAGGAAAAAGGCAGCTATAAAGTATCAAATAAAAAAAACATATAGACTTATAACTCTAAAGAATATAGATGAAAAGGGAGCATTCAATGAGGAAGAGTTTGACATATTTGAAAGTAATGATGAATTAAATGAAGGATACTTTACTAAAATAGGAGATATTCTAATAAAATTAAGCCATCCTTTTACTGCTATATATATAGATAAAGATGTTGAGGGCTTGTTAGTACCATCCTACTTTTCTATTATAAGATTAAATACAAGAAACTATATACCGAAGTATATCACATGGTACCTTAACTCTGATATAGTAAAAAGAGAACTTATAAAATCGCAAACTGGTACAGCCTTGTCTACTACAAACAACACAATACTTTCATCAATAGATATAAAAGAAATTCCGATAGAAGATCAATATAGAATAGCAAAAATTCAAGAACTATATTTAAAGGAGAGAGAACTATTAAGTAAGTTAATTGAAGAAAAAGATAAGTATTATAAAGGAATTACAGATAGATTGATTAATATGAATTAAGGAGGAACATAAGATGGATGCAAAAACAACACAATCACAAGTAAATCAAATACTTTGGGAAGCCTCAGATACATTTAGAGGAAAAATAGATTCAAGTATATATAAGGATTATATACTTGTAATGCTATTTATTAAATACATAAGTGATACTTATAAAGAACGTCTAGAGGAATATGCAAAAAGATATGAAGGAAATGAAGAAAGAATCAAAAGGGCATTGTCGAGGGAAAGGTTTATAGTTAGTGAGCAGTCTACTTTTGATTATCTATATAGTAAAAGGAATGCACCAGAGGTAGGAGCAGAAATCAACAAGGCCTTAGAAAAGCTTGAAGAAGATAACCCTGCAAAGCTAAGAAATATATTTAGAAATATAGATTTTAATAGTGAATCAGTATTAGGTCAAACCAAAGATAGAAATGCTATGTTAAGGACCCTATTGGAGGACTTTTCTAAGCTAGATTTAAGGCCTTCAAAGATAGGCAATGAAGATATAATAGGAAACTCATATCAATTTATGATAGAAAGATTTGCTTCAGATGCAGGAAAAAAAGGTGGAGAGTTTTTTACCCCATCAATGGTATCGGAGCTTCTTGCAAGACTTGTTAAACCTAAAGAAAATGATAGGATCTATGACCCCGCTTGTGGTTCAGGCTCCTTACTTATAAGAGTAGTAAATCAAGTGCCCAGTAGAAAGGTAGCAGTCTATGGTCAGGAAAGAAATGGACAAACCCATTCTCTTTGTATGATGAATATGTTTTTACATGGTATAGATGATGCCAAAATCGAGTGGGGAGATACCTTATCAAATCCATTACATTTAGATGATGGAAAGTTGATGAAATTTCAAGTAATAGTAGCTAACCCACCATTTTCCTTAGACAAATGGGCTATGGGATTTGCTGGAGATAATGATGACAAATTTAAAATGGAAGCTAGTCTAGACCCTCATGGGAGGTTTGATTGGGGAGTACCCCCTGCTTCAAAAGGAGACTATGCCTTTGTTCAACATATGCTATATTCTTTAGCAGAGGAAGGGAGAATGGCAGTGATCCTTCCCCATGGAGTACTATTTAGGGGAGCTAGTGAAGGTAGAATTAGGAAGCAAATAATAGATATGAATCTACTAGATGCAGTAATAGGTTTACCGGAAGCTTTATTCTATGGTACGGGTATTCCAGCATGTATAATGGTATTCAGAAAGAATAGAACTAGAAAAGATGTATTGTTTATAGATGCATCAGGGGAAGGGAACTATGAAAAAGGAAAAAATCAGAACAAGTTAAGAGAAGAGGATATAGAGAAGATTGTATCCACTTATGAAAACTATGAAACCATAGATAAATACTCCTATGTTGCAAGTGTAGAAGAAATTAAAGAAAATGATTATAACCTAAATATTCCTAGATATGTGGATACTTTTGAAGAGGAAGAACCAGTAGACATGGAAGAAGTAGCTAAGAATATTGAAATCATTAAAGAGGAGATCAGGAAAGTAGAGAAAGAGATGGCTAAATATTTAGAGGAGCTGGGATTATAATTCAATTAATAATTAATTACTAGGGGGATAAGAATGTTTAATATAGAAAAATATTCAGAAAGGATTTTTGAAGACATTAAACATTTTACTGAGGATGGAGTAGAGTTTTGGTTTGCAAGAGAATTGCAGACAGTGTTGGAATATACAAAATGGGACAATTTTAAGAAAGTAATTGAAAAGGCAAAAATCTCATGTAAAAATAGTAATATCAATGTGTCAGACCATTTTGCCGACGTCGGGAATATGGTTCAACTTGGCTCAGGTGCTCAAAGGGAAATTGAAGATGTAATGCTATCTAGATATGCTTGTTACCTAATTGTACAAAATTCCGATCCACGAAAGGAAGTAGTTGCATTAGGACAGACATATTTTGCAGTAAAAACCAGAGAAAGAGAACTAGAAGAAAGCTTTGATGAATTAACGGAAGAGCAAAAGCGATTGGCAATAAGGAATGAGCTGAAAGTTCATAATAAGTCTTTGGCAGAAGCGGCACAAATGGCAGGAATTCAACATAGTAAAGACTATGCTATTTTCCAAAACAAGGGATATCAAGGACTTTACGGTGGGCTAGGAGTAAAAGAAATCCATCTAAGAAAAAAGCTAAAAAAGAATCAGAAAATCCTTGATCACATGGGCAGTACAGAGCTAGCAGCTAACCTATTTAGGGCAACCCAAACTGATGAGAAGCTGAGGAGAGAAAAAATTAGGGGTAAGGAAAAGGCAAACCAAATTCATTATGAAGTAGGAGCCAAGGTTAGACAAACCATAAAGGAATTAGGTGGGACAATGCCTGAAGATTTACCTACTCCTGAAAAAAGCATAAAGGAAATTGAAAAAGAACAGAAAAGAAAGGAACTAGCTACAGACTAAAAGGCGGTG
>JAAYQJ010000040.1 GCA_012519355.1 Tissierellia bacterium
CCATGGGCTTGATTAGGACCATGATATGGATCTTGGCCTAAAATTACTGCTTTAACATCTTTATAATCAGTATAGTGCAAAGCATTATATATATCATATGCATCTGGATAAATAACCCTGGTGTTATACTCCTTTATTAAAAAGGCTCTAAGCTTTTTATAATAGTCTTTCTCTAATTCATCTTTAAGTAAATCATTCCATTCATTTTTAAAAATTTCTGCCATATTATCACCCCTACTGTTCCTTGTCTACTCATTGCTCCACTTCTTTGGTACTATTAAAGCAAAAATTGTAAAGAATTCAAGTCTTCCTAGTAGCATTAGTATTGTAAAATAAAATATACTAAATTGACTAAATCCAGTATATGCTCCACTTGGTCCAACATCCCCAAAGCCTACTCCTATATTGCTTAGCATTGCGATAACTGAGCTTGCTGAGCTCCATAAATCAATCCCTTCAAGGGATATTATTATAACTGAAATAACAAGTATTATCATATATATAGCTGTAAAGCTATGGATACTTGAAATTGTTTCATTTGATATGACTTTTCCATTGATTTTAACGGGTAAAACCGCTCTTGGATGGAAAATCTTCTTTACTTCTCTCTTTATAATTTTAAATAAAACAAGTATCCTAATAACTTTAATTCCACCTGCAGTTGAACCTGCACTTCCTCCTACTAGCATAAGGGCTAAAAGAATCACTTTATTAAAGGGTGTCCATAAATTATAATTTACAGTGAAATATCCTGATGTAGTCATGATTGAGCTTGATTGGAAATAGGAATCCCTGAAGGCTAAAGCTAGATTATCATATGTTGTTGCATATAAATTAAGGGCTATAAAAATAACAGCTAGGGTCTGGATTCCCAAGTATAGCCTCATTTCTTCATCTCTAAAAAAGTCTTTTACTTTACCCTTTAGTAAAGAATAATAATTGGTAAAGTTTATTGCTGAAAGGGTCATAAAAATTGCTATTACCATATGAATATATGTTGAATCATAGTAAGCTACACTATTGTTCTTTGTTGCATATCCCCCAGTACCTACAGTACCAAAGCTATAAACTACTGAATCAAAAAAAGACATTCCGCCTATTTTTAGCAAGACTATTTCAATTATTGTAAGGGCAATATAAATAGTATAAAGTATCTTTGCCGTATCTTTTAATCTAGGTACAATCTTGCTTGATATTGGACCTGGACTCTCATATTTATATAGTTGGAAGCCTCCAATTCCTAAAGCTGGTAATATGGCCAATGTAAATAGCAATATTCCCATACCACCTATCCATTGAGTAAAGGATCTCCAAAATAGTATTCCATAGCTTAAGTTTTCAACATCTACAATGATTGTTGCTCCTGTTGCTGTAAAGCAAGACACCATTTCAAAAAAGGCATCTACAAAAGTAGGTGTAGTCCTTGTTAGATACAATGGTATTGCTCCAAATAGGGAAATAGATATCCATGTCATGGACACTATAGTAAGGCCTTCTCTAACCGATATATTGCTTTTACCCTTCCTAATCCTTGATAGAAGAAAACCTATAGAAAGTTTTAGTATTATAGTTATTCCAAAAGCTAAAGCATTTCCTGCTTTTGTATATAACTCTATTAAAAAAGAAGGAATTAGCAACAAGGATTCAATAATTAGTATGTAGCCAATTACTTTTATAATTATCCTATAATTCATAATATCTCCTCCATCAAGCTTAATAATTATTTTTTCTTGTTTAGATGTAATATATCCTTAAATATATTCCCTTTACTAGGTCTTATTAAGCTTCTTAA
>JAAYQJ010000041.1 GCA_012519355.1 Tissierellia bacterium
CGTGTATGGAAAATTCAAATCTTCTGTCATATACAATAAAGTCCTTATTAGCCTTTTCAATTAGCCTAATAGCTTCTTCCTCAGTGATCCTCTTTTCCTCATAAACTCTCTTATCTTCTACGGCTCTCTTCTGATTTCCTAGACTGTGTTCTCCTCTTACAGGTACCCCTACGTTTTGAGTATTTACAACCTTGGTACTAGTAGTTGAGTTTAACATGGTGCTGTTACCTATCGCTTCGACCATTATATTTACCCCCTCATCAATCTTCTACTGAATATATCGGCTATAAGTTTACTATACTTTAATTAAAAATAAATAGCTTCCAAATAGGAATCTAATTATTTTATAGGTCTTTATCATCTATACTATCTAGCCAATCTTTAATAGGGCCTACTAGCTTTTTAATCACTCCATCCTTAAATGGATTTTCTAAATTAGCCATTTTCACTAATTCCAGGAAGGGTAAACTTCCTCCTGCCTTACAAAGTCTAACATAATCATTCCAGGCCATTTCCCTATCATCCATGGACTTAATCCAGAACTGGAAGGCACATACTTGGGCTAAGGTATAATCAATATAGTAAAATGGACTGCTGAATATATGGCCTTGCCTGTACCAGTATGTTCCCTTATCTAAGAATTCATTATCTTCATAGTCCCTAAAGGGTAGATATTGTTTTTCTAGATATCTCCATTTGTTTTTCCTATCTTCAGGAGTCGCATCTGGGTTCTCATATACAAAATGTTGAAACTCATCAACTACAACCCCATAGGGTATAAAGCTTACTGCCCCAGCTAAATGGCTAAATTTATACTTATCTACATCCTCCTTGAAGAACAAGTCCATCCATGGCCAAGTGATAAATTCCATACTCATGGAGTGAATTTCGCAAGCCTCATAGGTTGGGAACTTATACTCCGGTAATTCATAATCCATACTTAAATATACTTGGAAAGCATGACCTGCTTCATGGGTTAATACATCTATATCCCCAGAGGTTCCATTGAAGTTTGAAAAAATAAATGGTGACTTATAATCAGGGATAATTGTACAATAACCGCCAGCCATCTTGCCCTTTTTACTTAATAGGTCTAATAGGTCTCTTTCAACCATAAAGGTAAAGAACTCATCTGTCTCCTTTGACAGCTCCTTATACATCCTCTTACCATTTTCCAATATCCAGTCTGGTCCACCCTTAGGCATGGCATTCCCTGTTAAGAATTCTAGGGTTTCATCATAATATTTCATTTCCTTAAGTCCCAATCTTTGCCTTTGCCTATCCCTCAATTGAGCAACTAAGGGAACCAAATCCTCCCTTACCTGGTTTCTAAAATTAGCAACCATAAAGGAATTATAGTCAGACCTACCTAACCTCTTATATCCCATTTCCACATAGTTGGTAAAACCTAAGGCCTTAGCCATTTTGTCCCTTACCTTAACTAATTCATCATAAATCCTATCAAATTCTCCTTCATTTTCTTCAAAGAATTTAGATACGGTTTCAGCTGCACTCTTTCTCACATTCCTATCCTTAGACTCCATAAAGGGTCTCATTTGACTAAGGTTTCTTGTTTCCCCTTCAAAGGGTAGTTTTGCTGAAGCAATTAGCTTGTCATACTCAGTAATTAGTTTGTTTTCCTTAATTAAGTCTTCTATAATCTCTTCAGAAAAGACCTGTAGTTGTAACTCTGCAAGGGTAAATACTTGTTTCCCCCATTCCTTTTCTAGGTCATCCCTAAACTTGGAATTAATTAGTTCCTTATAGAATTTAGAAACTAAATTCTCAAACCTAGGCTTGTTCTCATCTATAAAATCATTTTCCTTTGCATAATATTCATCTTCCGTATCTATGGAATGTCTGATAAAGACTAAGGTACCCATAGTGTCTACATAATTTCTAAGCCTATTTATTTCCTTTAAAATCTTACTTTGGTCTTCATAGCTTTTAGCCTCAGTAAACTTGTCTAGCAATAGGTTGAATTCATCTGTAATCTTTGATAAATCTGGTCTTTCATATTTATAATCCTTAAATTTAACCATATATTAACCTCCGTTCATGATATTTAATTTTATCTTAACAAAATTTACCATAAAATAATAGGATTATTTCTAGAGCAAAGGAATTCCCTCTTATTATCTGTAACTTAATCAATAATATTAGTAAGAAAAAGCCTAAAGAACCATTTTTTGAAAAATTTAGTTATATTGAAATTCATGCTTAATACCATTTATTGAGACTTATTTTGGAAATTCCTAGAAAATCTGTTCCCGTTGACAATGATAATTAAATAATCTATAATAATAATATAAATAAATTGATATCAGGTTAAAGCATTATTAAATAAGCGTACTTAATATTCCCGACTTCCAGATTGGGGTTTTTTTATAATTTTTTACTTAGGTTTATCTTCCGTAAGGAAGTTAAATACATATTATTATTAAGGGGGAGTATTTATGAAAAGACTATTAGCTTTAATGCTCGTAGCCGTACTAGTACTTAGTTTAGCTGGTTGCGGTTCTAAATCAACATCAGGAGATGTAGATTTCAAGATTGGTATCGTAACTGGTACAGTATCACAAGGTGAGGAAGAATTCCGCGCTGGTGAGAGAATGGTTGAAAAATATGGTGATATGATTAAGCATGTTACCTATCCTGACAGGTTTGCACAAGAAGTTGAAACAACTATTGCTCAAGTTTCATCTTTAGCAGCAGACCCAGATGTTAAGGCTATTGTATTCGTTCAAGCTGTAACAGGTGCTGCAGCAGCCATTGACAAAATTAGAGAAACTAGACCAGATATGTTATTTGTTCTAGGTGTACCACATGAAGACCCAGAAGTAGTTGCTGCTCGTGCTGATATAGCATTGGAACTAGACCAATTACAACGTGGTGAATCTGTAATTCATATGGCTAAGGACATGGGAGCAAAAACATTTATCCACTATTCCTTCCCAAGACATATGTCCATGGAATTATTAGCTGCTAGAAGGGACTTATTCAAGGAAACTTGTGAAGAATTAGGAATTCAGTTTGTTGAAGTTGACGCTCCAGACCCAACATCTGATGCAGGTGTTTCTGGTACTCAACAATTTATCTTAGAAGACGTACCAAGACAAATTGATAAATATGGTAAGGATACTGCCTTCTTCGGTACAAACTGTTCTATGATGGAACCTCTAATCAAACAAACCTTAGAGTATGGTGGAATATTCCCAGAACAATGTTGTCCATCTCCATACCATGCTTATCCAGGAGCTTTAGGTATTGAAATCCCAGAAGAAAAAGCTGGAGACTTAGATTATCTAGCTGAGCAAATTGCAGCTAAAGTAGCTGAAAAAGGTGGTTCTGGCAGATTTGCAACTTGGAATAGACCAGCTAACGTTGCTATGATCGAAGCTGGTGTTGAATATGCAATAGAATACCTAGAAGGTAAAATCGAAAAATTTGACAAAGATGCAATGGTTAGAATCATGAAGAAAGTAACTAATGATACTAACAATGAAGTTAACTTTACAGAACTTAGTGAAGACACTCCAAACTTCTTATTATTTGTACTAGGATCACAAGTATTTTAATAAGATTAATAGAAATTTGACATAAATTGAATTCAAATGTTCCTAAATTAAGGAGTCGTTTCGACGACTCCTTATCTTTAGGCAAAGGAGGTAATTTTTATGGATTTACTCCAAGTAAAAGATGTATCAAAGTTTTATGGCGAAAACCAAGTACTTAATAAGGTATCCTTAAATATAAAAAAGGGAGAAATTCATGGACTAGTTGGAGAAAATGGTGCAGGTAAATCCACTTTAATGAATATCCTATTCGGTATGCCTGTTATTCATTCAACTGGTGGATATGAAGGAGAGATGTTCTTCGACGGACAACCCTTTAACCCAAAAACACCAACTGAAGCCATGGAAATGGGTATAGGTATGGTCCACCAGGAATTTATGCTTATTCCCGGCTTTACCATTACAGAAAATATTAAGTTAAATAAGGAAAATACAAAAGCTACTTTATTATCTAAAGTATTAGGTCCAAAACTAGAAAAGTTAGATATGCCTAAAATGCGAGAAGAAGCTAAGATTGCACTGAATAAACTGAATATGAATATAGACGAATTTCTGCCAGTGGCAGGACTACCTGTAGGCTATATGCAATTTATTGAAATAGCAAGGGAAATCGACAAATCCAATTTAAAACTATTGATTTTAGATGAGCCTACAGCAGTTCTAACTGAGTCAGAAGCCGATCAATTCTTAGAAGTTATTCAAAAACTTGCTTCAATGGGTATATCTATTTTATTTATTACCCATAGATTAGATGAAATTAAAAGGGTTACAAATAACATAACTATCCTAAGAGATGGCAGCTAGTAAAATCTATCCCTACTAAGGATATAAGTATCGTAGAGATAGCAAAATTCATGGTTGGTAGAGAAATTGAATCAACTGTTTCTGATAAAAAAGAAGTAAACACAGATGAAAAACCCTATCTTGAACTAATAGATTTACATGTTGATATGCCTGGTGAAAAGGTAAAAGGTGTTAACCTTAAGATTCATAAGGGGGAAATCCTAGGAATAGGGGGCCTAGCTGGTCATGGTAAAATCGGCATAGCCAATGGTATTATGGGCCTATACCCCACTAAGGGTACCATTTTAAAGGATGGAGAAGAAATGCCTTTAAATAGCCCAAGGGAAATGTTAAACCATTCCGTAGCCTTCCTATCTGAAGACAGAAAAGGGGTTGGATTGTTATTAGATGAACCTATAGATTTTAATATTGCTTTTACCTCCTTAGAGATTAAGGAAGAATTTATAAAGAAGATTGGTCCTTTGAAAATAGTTGATACTAAGAAAATAAGAGCCCATGCAGAAGAAATGATAGAGGCTTTAGATATTAGATGTACTGGTCCAGACCAACATTCAGGTAACCTATCTGGTGGTAATCAGCAAAAGGTATGTATCGCCCGTGCCCTTACCTTAAATCCCGATGTACTATTAGTATCAGAACCTACTAGGGGTATAGATATAGGGGCTAAGAAATTGGTACTTGATACCTTAGTTAGATTAAATAAGGAACATAATATGACTATTATCATTACTTCCAGTGAGTTAGCTGAGCTAAGACAAGTATCTGACAGAATAGCCATAATTGCTGAAGGTAAAGTTCAAGCAATCCTTCCACCTGATGCATCAGATGAAGCATTCGGTTTGGCAATGGCTGGTGAAGACTTAAGTAAGGTGGTGAACTAAATGGACATTAAGAAGATATATAGAAAGATAGGCTTTCCTAGACTTATCATTTCAGCTTTTCTACTACTATTATTAATTGTGGCTGCTGCATTAAATATTCCAATGTCTGGAGTATGGCAAGATATATTCACTAGATTTGGTATGAACGCAATTTTAGTCCTGGCCATGGTACCTTCCATCCAATCTGGTATAGGTATTAACTTTAACCTTCCATTAGGAGTAATCTTTGGCCTAATAGGGGCCCTTATCAGTATGGAGTTTGGTTTAACTGGTTGGGCAAGCTTTTTTGTTGCTATAGGAATTGCAGTTCCTCTAGCTATCATTGCTGGATATTTCTATGGCCAGATGCTTAATAGGATTAAAGGTCAAGAGATGACAGTTGGTAATTATTTTGGTTATTCAATAGTCTCCTTTATGTGTATATTTTGGCTTGTAGCACCCTTTAAGAACCCAGAAATGACCTGGGCCATGGGTGGAAGCGGACTTAGGGTTACCCTATCTATGGAATCAACCATGGGTGGTGTATTGGACAATGCCTTAAGGGCTGATGTTTATCCTCAATGGGTACCACAATGGTTAGAAAACTTTTTAGAAATAGTTCCACTAGGCCTATTACTTACCTTTGCAATATTTGCTACTATCATTTGGATCTTTTCTAAGTCCAAATTAGGTACTTCTATGAAGGTAGCAGGAAGCTCAGAAGCCTTCGCTACTTCCAATGGTATCAATGTAGATAAACATAGAATCTTAGGTATTATTTTATCAACAGTATTAGCAGCAATCGGTATTATAGTATATAGCCAATCCTTTGGCTTTGTGCAGCTATATAATGCACCCTTATATGTTGCCCTTCCAGCAGCTGCCTCCATACTAATTGGTGGTGCAAGTCTAAGAAAGGCAAAAATAATTCATGTAATAATAGGTACCTTCCTATTCCAAGGCCTATTAGTAGTGGCCCTACCTGTAATCAATATCTTATCTGAAGGTAGTATGGCTGAAATAATTAGAATTGTAATAAGTAATGGTATTATCCTTTATGCTTTAACTAGAAAGGAAGGTGAAGCTGCATGATAGTTCCAATAGTATTCTTAGTAATCAGTGTAGCAGGTTTCATTTTATCTGGTTTGCCCCTTAGCTTTCTCTTTAACGAGATGGTCTTTAGACTTTCAAGAAACTTAATCTTAGTAATGTCCCTAATCATACCTGTAATTACAGGAATGGGATTAAACTTTGGTATAGTTCTAGGTGCCATGGCAGGCCAGATAGGTCTAATATTTATAATCAACTATGGCTTCGGTGACATAGGCGGAATATTGATTGCAGTATTGGTATCTACTCCAATAGCCATATTATTTGGCTACCTAGTAGGCAAGGTTTTAAACAAGGCTAAGGGTAAAGAAATGATAACTTCCATGATTTTAGGTTTCTTTGCCAATGGGATATATCAATTAGTCTTTATAGTGCTAGCTGGTAGGCTTATACCAATTAAGAATGCAGATATGCTAATGTCTACAGGTACAGGACTAAAGAACACCATAGACTTAAATATAATTAGGAAGTCCTTAGATAATTTATTCTTTGCTAAATTCACTTCCTTCCCGATAGTAACCTTGATAGTCTCTGCCCTATTATTTGTAGGCCTATACTTCTTATTGAAAACAAAACTTGGTCAAGAGATGAGGGCTGTAGGCCAAAGTATGCATATAGCAGGTGTCTCTGGTATAAATGTTGACAGAACTAGGATTATTGCCATAGTAATATCTACAGTATTGGCAGCTTGGGGTCAAATAGTTTATCTACAAAACATGGGTACCCTAAGTACTTATACAAACCATGAGCAGGTAGGACTATTTGCCGTAGCCTCACTCTTAATTGGTGGAGCATCTGTAGAAAAGGCTTCATGGAAGGAGGCCCTAATAGGTACTTTCCTATTCCACCTATTGTTTATAGTTTCTCCACTGGCTGGACAAAACCTAATGGGCAATGCTCAAATTGGTGAATACTTTAGGGTATTCATAGCCTACGGTGTAATAGGATTAGCCCTACTACTTCATGCTTGGGAGAAAAGCAAGGCAAAAACACAATTATCGGATATATAGGAATAAAAGTTCAAATCCCCTTCCTCTAAATTAAAGAAGGGGATTTTTTAATTTGTCTATGCAAATCTATTCCATATAGTATATAATAAGACAATAGAATGATAAATGTTTTAGGAGGAAATATGCAAAATCTAACATACAAGGAAATACAGAAAATAGAAATCTCTGCAACAAAGAAACTGTTAAACTATATATCTAAGGAAGTTCAAGATGTAAATTTATTAGATGAACTTGAGTTTTATTACCCTGATTTCAGTGAAAGTAAATATAGATTGGCTTTTAATATATGGTTAAGTATAGATTATATAAATAAGGAGGGAAAAACCTTTATAGAAAAATTATTAGAAGAAAGTCCAAGTAAATTAACAGCTGAGGAAAGACAGGTTCTAATAGAAAGAAGTAAATCCAATATATCCCTTTTTGAAATCCTATTTGCAGATGGAGAATATATTAAGGTATTAGATCTACTAAAAAACGAAATCTATGACCTTTGGGAACCTGAGTTATCAGATGTAATTTCCATAGGAGACTATATATTTGCAAGGACTGGTAACCTCTTGGGCCATATGACCTTTATAGGTGATATTAGCTACCTACCACCCTCTATGAAAAACCCCTTTATAGAGGATGTTTTTGTGGATTTTAATCGGAATAGACTCAAAAACCCTGATTTAACAATGGGGGAATATCAAAAAAAATATAGTATGAACCTATATAAGATCTACACTGACTGTGTTTTTGAAGCCATGGAAATGGATGAAGATATAGTATCTATACTATATGATGAAATAGATGAATTTGAAGCCTACCTTCAATTGAAGGACCAAAGATATAGTATTAAAAAACATCTTTCCAACCTAATGGAGTTTTTTGAATACTATTTAGCAGATGAGGACTTAACCCTTTATGACTGTGATAGGATAGACTTTAATCTCTTCTTTGAAGATGCTATAAACAATGGCTTTATAAAGTCTCAAGAGGATTTAAATTCCTATATATCTACCTTTAAAAATTATCTCAAATATTTAAGTTGCAGGCATGAGAGCTACAAGGAAGCTTATAAGGAAATACTCGACATTAGCAAGAGAAGATTTGAATATATGAGTGAATTAAATTCAACAAAATATCCCTTTAAAATTATTAAGGGAATATCTGATATAGTCTTAGAAGCCTTAAATAAAGATTCTATCTCCTTCCTTATGGATTATGATAAGTTTATCCTCTATATATTGGATAAACCCTTGGAATTGACTAAGGTTAATAAATTTATAAAGAAGAAAAACCTATTGGAAATCAATAATATGCTTGAATACTCTACTTCTGTAGATAAAAAGGCCCTTGGACAAAAAGATTTTCCAATAATAGATTTATTTTATAAGTTTTCCCTATCCTTAAATCTACTTTCAATTGAAGACAATATGTTGACTATTACTAACATAGGAAATAACTATCTAAGATTAAAGGATGAGGAAAAATTTACTCTCTTCTTCCAATACATTTGGTCCAATGAATTTATACAGGAAGTTACTGCTATTGATAATACAAATAAGCTCTATAAATTGAAAAAAGACTTGGTAGACCTACTATATTCCTTAGAGGTTAGGAGAAAATATGAAATCAGCCAGCTAATTGGAAGAGTTGAAAACCTTCCAAAATTCTTCTTTAAATATTATGAGTACCTACAATACCTTGGGATAATCATCTGTAATTTATATCCCAACTATGAAATGAAGCTCACATCCTTAGGAAAGACCTTGATGAAATACCTAAAATTCTTAGATGAAAACAAGGTAGAATGCAATATAATTAAATTTGATTCATTTAACAAAAGCAAATAGGGTAGAAAAATCTACCCTATTTTTAATCCCAGCGATTATCCTTCCTTATTTCGTTTAATATAGTCCTAATCCCTTGGTCCTTTATATTGTTATATGTGTTTTCAAAATCCATACCTTCAATTTTTATACTGGGTACATTATCATAATAAGTGGCTAAGGGTATACTGGAATTTAATTTATTTCCCTCTTTATCATAAGCACTGACTATAATAGGCATCTCAGCCCCCTTATAAAAATACCCTAATATGGCTTGAGGGTTTATTATTTCTCCTTTGGTCCTAAACGTACTACCTAGTTTTTTTCTATTGATTAATTCTAAATCGAAGATAGCTTTATTATCCCTTATCTTGTATTCTCTGTTTTCATCTATTAATCCAAAAGTCATATTACTCCCCTTCATATTTACAGGGTCTTCAAAGCCAATGGCATAAACAGTATAGTATTCTGCACCTTCTACCTTTTCCCATTCCACTACGAACTTGTTATCCTTTACTATTAGTCCTGGCTTTGGATTAATCACCTTCAAAAGTCTCTATTTTTCCTTAGCCTATCCCTACATAGGTTTATAGCTATTTGGTATATCCAAGTGTAGATAGAGCTATCCCCCTTAAAGGCCCCTATTTGCCTAAATACCTTTAGGAAGGTTTCTTGGACTATGTCCTCTCCCTCATCCTTGTCTTTTAAGATAAGGTAGCAGGTCTTTAGTAGTCTATTTCCATATAGGTCTAGGACTTCTTTATATGCTTCTTCCTTGCCTTTTTTAAGTTTCTTAATTAGTCTCTTTTCTCCATCTAATGCCACCCCATACCCTCCTTTACTATTTAGACGAAACAGGCCAAAAAAGGTTGCAATAAAATTAGATTTCTTTAACAAACTTTATAAATAGTATATAATAAGAATTAGGTGTAATGTTCAGTGTCTCTAATTATTATCAATAAATTTTAGACCGACTCTCCAAAGTCGAGCCTTGTTTAAAATTTTTTCTTAACGTATATTGGTAAACTGTAAGTCTAAGATTCTTCACTGCGTTCAGAATAACATGATTGTTGTCATCCTGA
>JAAYQJ010000042.1 GCA_012519355.1 Tissierellia bacterium
AATCTATTACAGGTGGAGTTTATCCAGCATATTATCAAAGTAGTCTCTTGAGGAAGTTAGATACTCCTCTTTATTGAAAAAATCTTCTAAATACAGCTTAGCTACCTCAAAGTCCATATTGCCAACTTGTGAATACATGCTTCTTGTATTTTCAAATCCAAATTTCTGTAAAAAATAGCTATAAAGTGATGCTCCTAAAAAATATGATGGATTCCAGGATTCAGGGTTTTTACGATTCATATCCGTAAATATTTGATTAGAGAAAAATTCTAGTACTTGATCTCTATAGGTCAAGGCCTCCATAATTCCTGATCTTATTTTTATTATTATTGGGTCTTCGTTATCAAGTTGTGTATAGTCTATATTTTCCATTAAAAACTTAAATTGATAGTATAATGCAATTCCTTCACTAGCCATGCTTGATTTCAAACTCATATTTTCTATTGATCCATTCCATTGTTTGTCATAACAAGTGTATTCATGGACCATTTCATGTAACAATATAGATTTATAATAACTACATTCGAAACTTGTACTTCGAAGGCTCGGAAAGTTCTCACACATTAGAATTAATTTGCCACGGGAGTTTCCACCACTACCAGAAGGTTTATTACCTGTCCCTGAAATAAAGTATTCAAATGAATCAAACCCAAAAACTATAACTAGTTTTTCTTGATTAGAGCCTAATTCCCTTTGTATCCATTCATTGATTCTATGTAGTTCTTGAAAAATAGAATCTATTTTATCTTCTCCAAAGGTCCTAAAAAATCGGACTTCTAGGTTCCCTTCATTTTTTCTATTCCACTTGTCTGTTGCCAATAACCATACTTCACGATTTTGCCAGTCTATGTACCATCTATCATCTTTTTTTAGTAATGAAAAAGTAATAATTCCTGATGGAATAAGTTCAAAAGATGTAACTAATAAGCCCATAGCATCAGATAACATATGGATATTTACTGGCTTTATTTGGTATTCTTTTAGCTCTCTCCAGGGAATTGCATCAGCTAGCCATTCCTTACCTAGTAACCAGTAATTTCCTTTTAAGATTCTAAGAAATTCATCATAATTTAAAGTTTGCCTGAGTAATTCAAAAAAACCATTCTTAAATTCTTCTAGATAACCTTTATTCTTCACACATATTCCCCCTATTGTTTATAATATGCTTTGATAATCTCTATTCTCATTTGTTTATAATATTATTTTATCTTTATGTTATTATGTTATCTAGTTTACTGGTAGTCAGGTTTATAGTCCAAGAAATAATCCTTGCCAACCATTTAAGTAGTAAATTTGCTCCTTTATATATGATTCTTTAAATTTTTACAAAATCCTTTATTTTTCTTTCACCTTTTTTCGACATATAATATCAATGGAAGTAGGTCTTGATAGTGGAGTTGTCTCATTAGGAAGACTCTCTACATTGTGTAATCTAATGGATTAATTAATAAATCTAGGCTAATAAACTGCCAGTTAAGTCATACGGTAAACCGCACCATTGAACTGGCGATTTTTTCTAATTTATAGTAATAACTTATAATACAAATATAGTACAGAAAATACTTTGTATCTTCTGTACTATATTATTATCTTGAATTATTTACTTACTCTCAGCTGCTATATCAGATATAAGCATCCTAATGAACTCTTTTAGCGAACCTTCATAGCTTTCAAACACATTGAACCTTGTATCAAAGTACTCAGCTAGGATAAACCCTTCTCTCATTTGGTGTTGTATATGGCTTGCCCCATCATCTATGAACTTGGTAGATAAGGCTCTTATCATGGATTCATCAAATATTGAGATCCAATTATTATATGAAGGGCTAGAGGCTTGTGTATTTTTAGGCACCTTTGCAATTAAAAACGATAATTCTTCTATCTCTCTTATAAGTTCATAATTAATAGGTGTAATAATACCATGTAAGTATTCATGTACAATATTTATTAGGTTAACTTCATCTGATGGCCCTGTTATTAATATCCCTTTTCCGCCCTTATGTACATAAGTATTCCCTAGTCCATATCCTCTCCAGTAAGCTTCTAATAGGTTTACCTGAAAATAAAACTCCGGAATTTTATCTTCACTTATCTTTAATAGTTGATTTGCCTTAGCCAAAGCTGGATAAACTAATTTAGAATACCTGTCTAATTCTTCTTGGTAATATGACTTGTATCTATTAAATAGTTCCTCAATATTTGCTTTTTCATAAAAGTCCTTTAAATGAATACCCAAATCATTAAGGTCTGATAAATAGTTGGGAAGAGCTTGTCCAACTGTAAAATTTGGTGCACCATCCATTCTAGCAAGTACTTGTCTATAATAAGGAGGTAGAACTTTTTTATTTGTATAATAGTTGTTATCCATAAGAGAGAGATTCATCTTTTCTAAATCATCCCTTACCATCTTTCTTACTTCATGGAAACCTTGTGGATTATTCTCCTCATCATATCCAGTAAAGTTCATAAAGGAATACAGGGTGAATATTGATATATCATTGTCAAATATTACTTTCTTTTCTAGTGTCTTAATCATTTCTTGGAGTTCTTCACTAAATTCTTCTTTAGGTTTTTGACTGATAATATCAACAGATTGAATTTCACTATTCCACAAAACCTCCGCACCAAAGGCCTCCATTACTTTTCTGATTGGTAAGTAGGTTTTTGAGTCAACTATAAGGGCAACAGTATCATTTTCTATCCTTTTACCATTTACAACAATATACCTCTCTCCTATAGGGACTTCTACTCTAATGCCATCCTTCTCAGCAATGGCTGTTCTTGTCCTTTGTTCCCAATCAACCTTTGCTCCAAATTTCTCTAGGGTAACTCTAAATGGAGCCTGAGTCCTACTGTTGCCATCTAGAAAGGGGTATCCCGTAGACCTATTAAATTCTACGATTTCCCCATCTATAGAAATTATAGTGTTTTGTTCAACTGCAAATACATTTACTGATGTGATGCTAAAGAAAAGTAAAAGGATGATTATTGCTAATTTAGCCTTTTTCATAATTTTGCCCTCCTAGTAAAATAGTATACGCCTCTCTGTTTATCTAAAGCAAGTTTTTCTTATGACCTTGGTTCCATTAAGTAGATATCTGGTATTCACTTATGATAGGGTTCACCGTATCGACTCTACTCGCAAAACTTATTTACCGATAGATATATCTCTTTAAATTATGGTAAAATAAAAAGCTTGGTGTCTTCATATTATGCCAAGCTTTTTATTAACTATGGTCTATTATCCAATTTAATAAATCCTTATAACTTATTGAGCCATCCGCTAAACCTAATCCAAGCTCAATCAATTCTTCATCTGTACATATAATCTCAATACCATTCATTTCAAGAAAAACCAACATCGCTAAAATCCCAATTCTCTTATTTCCATCAACAAATGAATGGTTATTAACAAGTGAAAAACCTAGCCTTGCTGCTTTAGCTTGAATAGTCTTATAAATATCTTCCCCATCAAAGCTCTGAAATGGTAAATTTAAAGCAGAATCTAATAATCCTTCATCTCTAATCCCATCACTTCCATCTGTTTCTTGAATAAGAAGGCTATGCATTTTTAATATTTGAGTTTTAGTTAATCTTTTCATTTAGATAATTCCTCAAAGGCT
>JAAYQJ010000043.1 GCA_012519355.1 Tissierellia bacterium
ATAGGAGTTATCTTAAGTGGTATTTTAATTAAAAATATATTTGATTATTATCAGGAAAAGGTAACTAGGGAGAAAGAATTGTTTGAAGTAAATATATATTTTGATAGCAAAAATACTTCTCTAATAGCATTAATGGATACAGGAAATTCCTTACTTGAACCACTATCAAAATTACCTGTTCTTATTGTAGAATATGAGATTATAAAAGAAATAATTCCTCAAAGATTAAGACAAGTATTTGACGAGGGACAGGAAGAAGACCTGTTACAAATACAATACATAATAGAAGACTTAAAAGAAAAAACAATCATAAGACTTATTCCTTTTAAAACTATAGGTTCTAAAAAAGGGATGTTAATAGGATTTAAACCAGATTATATAGAGATTATAAAAAACTCAAGAAGTACAATATGTGATAATCTTATTATTGGCATATTTAAGGGCAAACTTACTACTGATGATCAATATAGGGGATTGTTGAGTCTAGAAATTTTAAATAGGGGGAATTCATATGTTAATCAAAATCAAACTTAGATTAAAGGGTATTTTATATAAAGTACTAGAAAAACTAAATATCATAAAAACAGTTCATTATATTGGCAGTGGTGAAATATTGCCTCCGCCCTTATCTCCAGAAGAAGAAGCCCATTATCTTTCCTTAATAAAGGAGGATGAAAGTGTAAAAACAATATTAATAGAGAGGAATCTACGCCTTGTAGTCTATATTGCAAGGAAATTTGAAAATACAAAAATATCAATTGAAGACCTTATATCAATTGGTACCATTGGACTTATAAAAGCTGTAAATACTTTTGATCCTGATAAAAATATTAAACTTGCTACCTATGCATCAAAATGTATAGAAAATGAAATTTTGATGTATCTTCGCAGGACTAGCAAAATGAAATCTGAAATATCTTTAGATGAGCCTTTAAACACAGACTGGGACGGAAACGAACTACTCTTATCTGATATTTTAGGAACAGACGGTGATATTATATTTAAAAATATAGAATCTGAAATAGATAAGGCTTTATTAAAACAAGCCATAAGCAAATTATCTGGTAGGGAAAAGACCATAATTGAACTGAGATTTGGCTTACATAATGGAAAGGAAAAAACCCAAAAGGAAGTAGCTGATCTTTTAGGCATTTCCCAATCCTATATATCCAGGTTAGAAAAGAGAATAATTAAGAGGTTAAAGAAGGAAATGGTAAAGCTAATGTAAAATGGACATGGAGTAAAATATTTTTTTGAATAAAAATACTATTCAAGGCAATAATTTTATAGAGAAAGGGGCAATACAGCATGAAAGGATGAAAGTAAATGCATATATCTAAAGTAGAGATATGTGGGGTAAATACTTCAAAGCTCCCAGTACTAACCAATGAGGAAATGCAAGAGTTGTTCGTTAAGATAAAAGAAGGAGATTTAAAGGCAAGGGAGACATTTATTCAAGGAAATTTAAGGCTCGTACTTAGCATTATACAAAGATTTAACCGAAGAGGTGAACATGTAGACGATTTATTTCAGGTAGGCTGTATTGGTTTAATAAAAGCTATAGACAATTTTGATTTGAGTCAAAATGTACGATTTTCTACTTATGCGGTGCCTATGATTATAGGCGAAATAAGAAGATATTTAAGAGATAATAATTCCATAAGAGTATCCAGATCTTTAAGAGATATTGCCTATAGAGCATTACAAGCGAGGGAACAATTGATAAACAAGAACTCTAAGGAGCCTACAATATATGAAATAGCAGAGGAATTAAATCTACCGAAGGAGGAAGTAGTATTTGCACTTGAAGCAATTCAGGAACCTATTTCATTATTTGAACCAATTTTTCATGATAGCGGCGATGCAATTTATGTAATGGATCAAGTAAAGGATGAGAAGGCTGAAGATGAAGTATGGTTAAGCCAGATAGCCCTAAGAGAGGCAATAGAAAAATTAAATAATAGGGAAAAACAGATATTAAATTTAAGGTTCTTTGAAGGAAAAACTCAAATGGAAGTTGCTGAAGAGATTGGAATTTCTCAGGCTCAAGTTTCTAGGTTGGAAAAAAATGCCCTTAGGCAAATGAGAAAATATATTTAAGAATGATATAAATCCCACCAAATTCTTGTCATATTTACACCCTATTTTTATATATAAGTAATAGGGTATAATATGAAAAGAGGTGGGATTATGTTAAAATTATCAGATATTAGGGAAAAGGAGATTATAAATATTAATAACGGTGAAAGAATGGGTTATGTAGATGACTTTGAACTAAATTTAGAAAAAGGATATGTGGAAGCTTTAGTAATATCTGGTGGCGGGAAAATATTAGGTCTATTCGGTAAGACTTCTGAGATCATTATAAAGTGGAGTGATATTGTAAGAATAGGCACTGATACTATTTTAGTTGATTACAAGGGAGATATATAAATAGACATTTATTAATCAATATAATATAATTAAAGTGAAGTTAAAGTAAAAGGTGAGGTGGAAAGATGAGATGTCCCTTTTGCTCATTTCATGAATCAAAAGTTGTAGATTCAAGATCAACAGAAGAAGGACAAGCGATACGTAGAAGACGTGAATGTATTAGTTGTGGAAAAAGATTTACAACCTATGAAAAAATTGAAGAAATCCCACTTATGGTTATTAAGAAGGATGGAAATAGACAAACCTTCGATAGAAATAAGATTTTGAATGGAATAATAAAGGCTTGTGAAAAAAGACCTGTTTCCATGGAAAAAATTGAAAGGATGGTAGATGAGATAGAAAAATCCTTATATAATTTTATGGAAAAGGAAGTAACTTCCAATTATATTGGAGAAAAGGTAATGAATAAATTGAAGGACGTAGATGATGTAGCTTATGTAAGATTTGCCTCAGTATATAGGCAATTTAAGGATATTAACTCCTTTATTGATGAGTTAAAGAATTTATTGGATGATAATACAGATAACAGGAGATGAACATGGGAGTTACAAAAAAATTCTATAAAGATATTTTATATTATGAAATAGAAGGATTTAATCAGTTCAAAAATATTACCCATCTTTTTTCTACAAGGATTGGATGGGATCAAAAAAATATATTTGATGACCTAGGTAAGATATTAGGCCTAAATGATGATAGAATATATAGGGCCAAGCAGGTACATGGCAAAGAAATAATTATTATAGGTAATCAGGATAATAAAACAATAGGCCAGGAAGAAGCTGATGGATTTATAACTAAAGTCAAAGGCATAGCTCTATGCACTTATCATGCTGACTGTGTTCCTATATATTTTTATGATAAAGGAGAAGATGTAATAGGGATTGCCCACGCAGGTTGGAAGGGTACACTAAACAATATAGCAGGAGTTATTATCGATAATATGGTGAAGGAGTATGGTTCTAATTTAAGTAATATAGTCGTAGCCATAGGGCCTTCTATAGGTGCCTGCTGTTATGAAATAGGAGAGGATGTAGAAAAACTCTTTAATGAGACCTTTGATAATCCTGAAATTATAATAGACAAGAATGAAAAAATTTATCTAGACCTTTGGAAGGTAAACTATATAAATTTATTAGATGCAGGCATTAAAGAAGGGAATATTTACCAAAGTAATTTTTGTACTGCCTGTAATTTAGATACACTATATTCCTATAGAAAAGAAAAAGCTACTAAAAATAGAATGATTGCTGCTATAACATTAAATGAATGAGTTAAGGATGATAATATGAAAAAAGTAGAATTTTACAAAATCCTTATGCAAAATATTTTGCACCATGCCGATATAGGTATTCACGTTATAGATAAGGAAAGAAAAACTGTTATATATAACGATGTTATGGCAAGATTAGAAGGATTAAAAAGAGAACAGGTATTGGGGAAAGATATCTTAGATATCTTTCCAAGCCTAAATGAAGAAACATCTACTATGATCAAGGTATTGCATACAGGTGAATCCATACTTAATAGGACCCAAACCTATTTGAATTTTAAGGGGCAAAGGATTACAACTATAAATTCTACTATCCCTTTATACAATGAAGATGAAATAATTGGTGCCATGGAATTATCAAATAATATTACCCACATTAAAAACTTATCAGATCAATTAATAGAATTACAAAGTGAACTCAAATTTAAAAAATCCCCATCAAAAAACTCTAAAAGCCAAATCAAACGGTATAACTTCCATGACATTATTGGAATCTCAGAACCAATAGAAATGGCCAAGGAAGTTGCTAAAAAAGCCTGCAATTCAAATTCAAGTGTTTTCATCTATGGAGATACAGGGACAGGTAAAGAATTGTTTGCTCAAAGTATCCATTATGGTGGTATAAGGGCTAATGGTCCATTTATAGCTCAAAATTGTGCTGCAATTCCAGAGACATTGTTGGAAGGAATACTATTTGGAACAGACAAGGGGGGATTTACCGGGGCCCTTGAAAGGGAAGGAATATTCGAGCAAGCCAATGGTGGAACCCTGATGTTAGACGAAATAAACTCCATGTCCTTACCCCTACAAGCAAAATTACTTAGGGTTCTACAAGAGGGATATATTAGGAGAATAGGGGGTACTAAAGATATACCCATAGATGTGAGAATAATTGCCACAACAAATGAATCACCATTGGAGAGTTTAAAAAAGGGCAGCCTTAGAAAAGACTTATTTTATAGATTAAATGTTATATTTATTCATATACCACCCTTAGTTGAAAGAAGTGAGGATATACCTATTCTCACCGACTACTTTATTAGCAAATTTAATTTATTGTTAGATAAAAAAGTTGAAAGTGTATCAAAGGATGTTCTAGATTATTTTATGGAATATACTTGGCCTGGTAATGTAAGAGAATTAGCTAACGTTATTGAAGGGGCAATGAATATTGTTGACGATAATGAAACTTTATTGACCAGGAGGGACTTCATATCTTCCATTCATTTGATGAAGGACAAGTCCTATAGGTATCCCTTTGTATTTGGACAAAGGAATAAAAGCTTACCTGTATATTTAGAAGAAATAGAAAAGAATCTTATTATTAATGCTTTAGAAAATAACCATAATAATATAACTAAGGCAGCAGAAGAACTAGGAATAAAAAGACAGACACTGCAACATAAATTGAAAAAATTTAGAATCTAATGCAATAATATTTGCGCTAATATGCAAACCTTATTGCATTTTTTTAACAGAAATTGAAAAATTCTGTCAATTATTTGTCAAACCATTGGAAATTCAATGGATTTAAATATTTAATAAACCAAAAAAGTTGGCAAGAAACTTGCATTAAATAATATTAAAAATATAAGGAGGTATGGTTATGAGAAAGGAAAAGGTAAAAGTAATAGTATGGGGCTTAGGAGCAATGGGCAAAGGAGTAGTAGAAATGTTATTGAGCAAAAAAGGTGTTGACATAGTTGGGGCAGTAGTAAGAGGAGATAAGATTGGCAAATCAATGTATGAATTAACAGGAATTGAAAGAGGAGGCAGACCTGATTTAATAGCTGGCTCTTATGAAGATGTAATAAAAGAAGGAGCAGCTGATGTTGTAGTAATAGCTACTGACTCTTATACAAAAACATCCTTTGATAAGATTAAATACTGTCTAGAAAGAAAAATCAATGTGGTGTCAACTGCTGAAGAAATGGCTTATCCTCAAGCACAATCACCAGAATTAGCAAAAGAAATGGATAGAATTGCAAAGGAAAACGGAGTAACTGTATTAGGTACAGGTATAAATCCAGGTCTTATTATGGATTTACTAGTAATCACACTTACAGGAGCATGTATTGATGTAGAAACTATTAAAGCAGAAAGGGTTAACAACTTATCACCATTTGGACCTACAGTAATGCATGGTCAAGGTGTTGGAATAACTGTAGAAGAATTTAATAAAAGAGTTGCAGAAAACAATTTGGACGGTCATATAGGATTCCCTGAATCAATTAGAATGATTGCTGATGCATTAGGATGGAAATTAAGCGATGAAATCGAACTAGAAAGGGCTCCAATTATATCATCTGTATATAGAAAGGCTCCATATGCAGAAGTACAACCAGGAGATGTTGCAGGATGTAATATGAAAGGTTATGGATATGTAGATGGAGAATTAAAGATTGAAATGCTTCATCCACAACAAGTAGAACCTCAATTAGAGGGAGGTACAACAGGAGATTATATTACAATAAAGGGAACACCAAATATTAATATGCAAATCAAACCTGAAGTGCCTGGTGGTATAGGTACAATTGCAATGACTGTTAATATGATTCCTCATGTAATTAACTCAAGACCAGGTCTTAAGACTATGATAGATCTTCCAGTACCAAGAGCCATTATGGGAGATATGAGGGAGTTAATAGAAGAGTAATAATAGTGGGCTATTAACTATTCACCAGAATTGTAACTTGTGATTTGATAGAAAGGAAGTGTTAGAATGGATGCTAAACGTGGCGATTGGGTAAGAATTCATAATACCATTTTAGAAGTTGGCCAAAGGGCTAAGAATATTCCGGAAGACACACAAAATGTACCACTAGAGGTGTGGGTAAAAGGATTTCTTGTAAATGACAGTGCCAAAATAGGAGATACAGTTAAAGTTGAAACCTATATAGGTAGAATTGTAGAAGGGACTTTAATAGAGGTTAACCCATATTACAAACATGATTATGGGAAAGCAGTTCCAGAACTTCTTTATATAGGTCGTCAAGCAAGGGAGATCCTAGGAGAGGAGGCTGGAAATAATGACTAGGGATATGAGTTATGAAGCTGTTATGGCTAGAAGAGGAGAAATAATGAAAAAAGCCATAGGCATAGATTATGATGTGTTTGAGTCCGGTAGCATTTCCTTTGATTATGAAAGAATGATGAAAGAGACTGGATATTCACTACAAGAGATAGAAGAAATACAAAAAAGAACTGGAGTAGGTAACACCCCAATTTTAGAACTTAGAAATTTAACTAAATTGGCAAGAAAATTTGCTCCAAAGGGTAAAGGGGCTAGAATATTCATAAAGGATGAGGCTTCCAACCCATCAGGTAGCTTTAAAGCTAGAAGGGCTGCTACAGCTTGTTATCATGCCAAAAAATTGGGTTATAAAGGTGTTATTGCAGCTACATCAGGAAATTATGGTGCTGCTGTTGCTAGTCAGGCTGCTATGCAAGGCCTAAAATGTATAGTCGTTCAAGAATGCTATGACTCAAGAGGCGTTGGACAACCAGAAATCATTGAAAAGGCAAGGGCCTGTGAGGCTTACGGTGCAGAAGTTGTCCAATTATCAGTAGGACCAGAATTATTCTATACATTTTTAGTACTACTAGAGGAAACTGGATTTTTCAATGCTTCCCTGTATTCACCCTTTGGCATAGCTGGAGTAGAAACCCTAGGATATGAAATATCAATGCAGTTTAGGGAAAGGGAAGGAAGAGATCCTGACGCAGTAGTTATTACAAATGCAGGTGGTGGAAACTTAACAGGTACTGCTAGAGGCTTATTAAAGGCAGGAGCCATAGAAACAAAGATAATAGGTGCTAGTGTTAGCCTAGAGGGACTCCACATGGCTTCAGACACTCAATTTAACAAGAAATCATTTACTACAGGCCATACTGGTTTTGGTATTCCATTTGCTACTTGGCCAGATAGGTCTGACGTGCCAAGATCTGCAGCTAGACCACTTAGATATTTAGATAGATATGTTACTATGAATCAAGGTTCAGTATTCTATATGACTGAATTATTGGCCCAATTAGAAGGACTTGAAAGAGGTCCTGCTGGAAATACATCCTTAGCAGCTGCCTTCAAACTAGCTCAAGAAATGGATGAAGACAAAATAATAGTAGTTCAAGAAACTGAATACACTGGTGCTGGTAAACATATTAATCCTCAATTAACCTTTGCAAGGGAAAATGGAATAGAAATAATCATTGGAGACCCAGCAGATGAGATTCCAGGTAAAAATATTGTACTTCCAAAGGACCCATCTTTTGTTATGATCCAAGACCTAGATTTAAATAGAACAAGAAGGTCTTATATTAGGAATGCTATTAACAATATGAATATAACTGAAGTCAATAATGAAGACCTAGAATTCTTAGCAAAGGATACTAAATCAAGCTTAGAGTTTGTTAAGGGTATATTAGATGAATTAGGAGTTAAATATTAGTATAGGGAGGGGATATTATGAAAAGACCTGATGATTTTCAAGAAAGAAGAAAACATCTGGCTAATCTATCAGAAGAAGAGTTGGAGCTAAGATTTTGGGAACTAGCTGAAAAAATAGTTGACCCAATTATTGAATTGGCTAGAAAAAACACTACTCCTTCCATTGAAAGGTCTGTTCTTTTAAGAATGGGATTTTCAAGTATTGAAGCAAAGGCAATAGTAGATGGTGCCATTGATAGAGGATTAATTGGAAAGGGAGCCGGACATATAGTCTATAGATTAGCAAAAGAGAAAAACTTAGGAATTAGGGAAGCAGGATTAAAACTCGTGGAAGGTGAGATGTGGGATGATGTAATTAGTATCTTTAAAGGAGGTGCCAACTAATGGATTTAAAGCCTAATGAAAAATTAGATATTGAATTTATATTGAAGGACATAGATAAGTATAGACCAAGAAGAAGGGGTTGGCACTGGAGAGAGGGAACAGGAGAAAAGAGAAACATTGGTAAGTTTGAATACTATGATATGTCTGAACCTCTTAAAAATAGTCAACCATTACCAGCTGCCAAGTATTTTGACAATATAGACCCTCAACCAAAGTCCGTTATTACTACTGAAATTGCATCAGGTAGATTTGAAGACGATATTAGGCGTATGAGGATGGCAGCTTGGCATGGGGCAGACCATATAATGGTTATTAGAACTGCTGGCCAATCTCACTTTGAAAGTCTTATAGAAGGTACACCTCAAGGAGTTGGTGGTATACCTATTTCAAGAAAACAAGTTAGGGCTCAAAGAAAGGCCTTAGACTATATAGAAGATGAAGTAGGTAGACCAATTAATTACCATTCCTATGTATCAGGTGTAGCTGGTCCTGAAATAGCAGTTATGTTTGCTGAAGAGGGAGTAAATGGAGCCCATCAAGACCCTCAATATAATGTTTTATATAGAAATATCAACATGATTAGGTCCTTTGTGGATGCTGCAGAAGCTAAAAGAGTAATGGCTTGGGCAGATATGGCACAAATAGACGGAGCCCACAATGCCAATGCAACAGCAAGGGAAGCTTGGAAGGTAATGCCAGAGTTAATGGTTCAACATGCTATAAACTCAATTTACTCAGTTAAGGTAGGTATGAAGAAAGAAAACATCTGCCTATCAACAGTACCACCTACAGCGCCACCAGCACCTTGTATGAGATTAGACTTGCCTTATGCTGTAGCCTTAAGAGAGTTATTTAGAGAATATAAGATGAGAGCTCAAATGAATACAAAATATATGGAATCTTCAACTAGGGAGGCTACTGTAACCCATGTATTGAATCTATTGATTTCTCAGTTGACCAGTGCTGATATTCAATCTACCATTACTCCTGACGAGGGAAGAAATGTACCATGGCATATATATAATATAGAAGCAGTAGATACAGCTAAACAAGCCTTTGCAGGTATGGATGGATTAAGTGAAATGGTTGAAATAAAGAGACATGGAGGGGAGCTAGCTGAAAAGGTAAGAGAATTAAAGGAAAGAGCTATTCTTTTCATGGAAGAAATTCTTGAAGTTGGCGGATACTTTAATGCAGTAGAACAGGGCTTCTTTGTAGATTCCGGATATTATCCAGAAAGAAATGGTGATGGTATATTTAGAAAAGTCGACGGTGGTGTTGGAGAAGGAACCGTTTATGAAAGAGATGAAGACTATATGGCTCCTGTTACAGCCCACTTTGGTTACAACAATCTTGCTCAATATGGAGAAGAATACCTAGATGACCCTGCAAAACTAATTGGTGGTTCAACCTTAGAAGATTCATCAAAGATTATATTCATAGACGAACTAGATGAAAATGACAATGTAAACCTTAGACTAGAAGAGGTTAAGGAACTTAGAAAGTCTTCTAAGATTAAGCCAGAAATGGAATGGCTAGGAGATGGCATTGTTTTAACTACTATATTCTTACCAACTGATGAAAGAACTGCTGAATTTGCGGCCCTAGAAATTGGTAAGAAAATGGGCTTAGAAGATGTAGAAGTAATCCACAAAGAAATAATGCAGGAAGCTGAAGGTACCCGTATTGAATTAAAGGGTAGGGTGAGCTTCACTATAGATATTAATGATTTAATAATACCACCAAAACCAAAAGTTCTTTCAGAAGATGCGATAAGAATGGATATTGAAAGTAAGCCAATGAAGATTGTTGCTGCCACAGTAGGGGAAGATGAACATTCTGTAGGATTAAGAGAGACAATAGATATTAAACATGGTGGAATAGAAAAATATGGTATAGAATGCCATATACTAGGTACTTCTGTTCCAGTTGAAAAACTCGTAGATGCTGCCATAGAATTAAATGCTGATGCCATACTTTCATCAACTATTATATCCCATGATGATATCCACTATAAAAACATGAAAAAGCTACATGAACTTTGTATAGAAAAAGGTATAAGAGATAAAATCATACTAGTAGCTGGTGGAACTCAAGTATCAAATGAGTTAGCAGTTGAGTCTGGTATGGACGCAGGATTTGGAAGAGGAACTAAGGGTGAGCACGTAGCTACTTTCTTGGTAGAAAAGAGAAGAGAGATGGATCATGAAGATTGATTTATTAGTTGCAGAAATAGGTAGCACTACTACTGTAGTCAATGGATTTAATGGATTTGATTCCTGCCCAAGTTTTATTGGGCAGGGTCAATCTCCAACAAGTGTTTTAGAAGGGGATGTAAATATCGGTCTCAAAGGGGCTATTGAGGACTTATCAAAAAAACTTGGTGATACCATTGAATATAAAGAATTAATAGCTACAAGCTCTGCTGCTGGCGGACTTAGGATGACTGTCCATGGTCTAGTATATGATATGACCGTTAGGGCTGCTAAGGAAGCAGCTTTAGGAGCAGGGGCAAATATTAAATTGATTACAGCAGGTAAGCTTAGAAAGTCTGATTTAAGAAAAATAAGGGAAATAGAACCTAATATCATCTTAATTGCTGGTGGAGTAGACTATGGAGAAAGGGATACTGCCCTATACAACGGAGAACTAATTGCAGAGATGAATTTAGGCATCCCAGTAATTTATGCTGGAAATATAGAAAATCATGAAGATATTAGAGAATTATTTAAAGATACAGAATCGGAATTATATATAGTAGACAATGTTTACCCAAGGATAGATGAATTAAATATTGAACCTACTAGAAAGGTTATCCAGGATGTATTTGAAAAGCATATAATCCATGCACCAGGTATGGAAAAGATTAGAGAAATGGTTACTGGACCAATTATGCCTACTCCAGGAGCGGTGATGGCTGCTTCAGAGCTATTATTCGAAAATCTAGGAGATTTAATGACCATAGATGTAGGTGGTGCTACAACTGATGTTCACTCAGTTGCAGAAGATAGTGACGAAATATCTAGGATACTAATAAATCCAGAGCCTAAGGCCAAGAGAACAGTAGAAGGGGACTTGGGCGTTTATGTAAATATGAAAAACATAGTAGAGACTGTAGGCAAGGAAGATTTATCTAGAGAGTTAAATATCTCCATGGAAGAATTAGAAGATCTAATAGAGCATCATAAGCCAATACCAGAAACAGATTTGGAAAAGAGATTTGTTGAATGCTTAACCTTACATGCTACAATTACAGCTGTAAAAAGACATGCTGGCCAAATAAAGCACCTATACGGCCCCAGTGGCAAAAAGACCATTGCTGAAGGCAAGGATTTAACAGGTGTAAAATATATAATAGGTACTGGTGGAGCTCTAACTAGGCTACCAAGGAGAAAAAAAATTATTAACGAAATCTTACTTTCCAATACAGGCAATATTCTACTACCTAATAAAGAAGCAAAAATATTGATAGACAATTATTATATAATGGCTTCTTTAGGGGTTATGTCTAAAAAATACCCAGAAATTGCTTTAGAGCTGCTATTTAACAGCCTTAAGGAGGAATAGTTATGTCCTATCCTAAAATAATTGTTGATTATGAAATATTAAAGAATAACGTAAAAACCCTTGTCAATCTATGTAATAGTAAGGGGATAAAAGTAGCTGGAGTTACGAAGGTCTTCTGTGGTAATCCTGAAATTGCCAAGGCATATGTTGATGGCGGGGTCAGCTATCTAGCAGATTCTAGAATAGAAAATTTAGAAAGGTTAAAAGATCTAAATGTACCTAAGATAATGTTGAGACTCCCAATGTTATCAGAAGCTGAAAGAATAGTAGAATTAGCCGATGTTTCCCTTAACTCAGAGATTGAAACCATAAGGGCCTTATCTGAAAAAGCTCTAGAGAAGAACCTAACGCACAAAATCATTTTAATGGTTGACCTAGGGGATTTAAGAGAAGGTTATTTTCATGAAGAAGACTTATTCCAGGCAGTGGAAGAAGTTATCAAATTAGAAGGTGTAAAATTAATTGGTTTAGGAACCAACCTAACCTGCTACGGTGGAGTAATCCCATCAATAGACCTTATGGATAGATTAAATAGACTAAAGATTGAAATTGAAGAGAGATTTAATATAGAATTGGAACTAATATCTGGAGGTAACTCAAGTTCTATTCACCTACTATCAGATCATGACCTTAAAGGAATAAATAATCTCCGACTAGGTGAATCCTTGGTCCTAGGTACTGAATCTGCTTATGGTAAGCAATTGGAAGGGACAAGAAATGATGCCTTTAGGATTCAAGCACAAATAATAGAAGTGAAAGAGAAACCTTCAGTCCCTACAGGAGAAATAGGGAGAGATGCCTTTGGAAAGGTTCCCACTTTTGTAGACAGGGGAGTAAGAAAGAGAATCCTCTGTGCCATTGGAAAGCAGGATATTGATTTAGACACCTTATATCCTGTAGATAAGGGAATTATTATCCTAGGTGGTAGCTCAGACCATTTAATACTGGATGGTACTGATAGCGAAAAAGATTATAAGGTAGGAGATATTATAGAATTTACCTTGCATTATGTTAGTATTTTAAGAGCAATGACTTCTGAATATATTAAAAAGGAAATAGTGTATTAGTATAAGCTTTGGTTTAATTCCAAAGCTTTTTTCGTGGAATATTTAGTAGAAAATAGGACTTGAAACTGAATTTACAGATATCATATACTATTGTATAAGAAATAGAAATAAAAGTTAGAATTTCAGGGGATAAGGTGATGTTATGGATGAAAATAAGAATTTTGAAACTGAAGTCAAGCATCTTGAAACAAAGAGTAAAAAAATCATAGGTATGAGAGTCATAAAAACAGTCATAGCATCATATATTTGTTTTATAATAAGCTATTATAGAAATACTAGTCCATTTTATTCGGTTATAGCCGCAATATTGAGTATGCAGACTGACCACGACAGTAGTTTAAAAGTAGGAAAGAGTAGAGTCATAGGGACCATCATCGGTGGTATTTATGGTTTAGTTGCTATATATATAGTCGATCTATTAAATATAGACTTGTTTAACTATATTCATTATTTCATATTAACTATATTTTTGATACCAATAATCTACACAAATGTACATCTAAAATTTACAAGTTCCACTTACATTAGTTGTGTTGTATTTTTAAGTATTACAGTATCCCATGGAGGAGATACTTATCCTATATATTTTGCAATAAATAGGGTAATAGATACCATCATAGGAATTGTAGTATCCATAATAGTTAATAGATACCTAAAGGCACCTAGCAAAAAAAGCTAGGTGTTTTATTTACTCAAAATATTAAAAAAATTTAATAAAATATTTTTGGAATTTTAGAAGGAATTTTTGAATAAAAATAGAATATTCATGTCAGATAGCTAGACATATGTCAGCATAATGAACATACAAGGAGGAAGAAATGAAAGAAAACTATTCGTCCATAGATAAAGCAGTTATGATATTAGAGTGTTTGTCGTCTTTTCCATATGAAAAATCTGCAATAGAAATTAGCCAGGAGCTCAAAATTAATAGAAGTACAGTACATAGAATTTTAAATATTCTAGTGGATAATAAACTTGTATATCAAAGTCCAAGTTCTCGTAAATATTCTATAGGAGCAAGGGCATATCAAATAGGTTCTGCATATTTATATAGTCAAACTAGTATGGACCAAATAAAGAGCATTTTGGAAAAAATGGCAAAGGAAATCAAATTATCCATAGGATATGCAATTTTAGTAGAAGATAAGATACTAAGTATATTTGAGTTGGAGAGCTACCAAGCAGTCCAAATAGGATATAGGGTTGGAACATATTATCCTATTCATTGTGGGGTCTATGGAAAATGTATAATGGCATATTATGAACCATATGAGAAACTTAAGGAAATAGTTTATTCATCTAAACTAGATAAGAGAGGTCCAAATTCCATAACTGATCCAGATAAGTTGTTAGAGGAATACTCAAAAATACGAAAACAGGGTTTTACAATAAGTGATGAAGAATATATGAAAGGAATTGTAGGAATTGGGGTACCAGTTAGAAATATTAAAAACAAGGTTACAGGCTGCATAGCAGTAAAATACATAAAGGACACAATCAACGAGGTTGAAAGGGAACATATATTAGAAAGGCTTAAATATTATGCAGATAAAATAAATAATTTAAATCTATGGTAAAGGAGGTAGGAAGAAAGGAAAAGGTTTTTTAGTAGGTAAAAATAAAAAATTAAGGAGGATTATTTAATGGAAAAAACTGCAAAGAAAAAACTAATTAAAGTACCTCATACTTACGTAATTTTATTCTCAGTTATTATTATCATGTCAATTTTAACCTATGTTATACCTGCAGGACAGTTTGATAGAGTCCAAGATCCTAATACGGGTAGAACTGTTGTTGATGGAAATTCTTTCCACTATGTTGACCCAAATCCTATTAAGCCCTTTGAGGTCATTCAAGCTGTTCCAAGAGGAATGGAAGCAGCTGCTCAAATAATATTTTTCATATTTGTAGTAGGAGGTTCCTTCCAAATAATAACTGCTACTGGTACTATTGAGGCTGGTATAGGGAAATTAGCAAAAATATTAAACGGTAAAGAAAAACTAATGATTCCAATTTTCATGATAATATTTGGTTTAGGTGGAGCAACCTTTGGTATGGCAGAGGAAACCATAGTATTTGTACCTATTGGTATAGCTTTAGCCCGTGCCTTGGGATTTGATGC
>JAAYQJ010000002.1 GCA_012519355.1 Tissierellia bacterium
GTTTCTACTTCTGCTAGGGATTGGCCTTCTTCAATCCTATCACCAGTATTGACCAACCACTTTACCAAAGTCCCTTCCATTATACCTTCCCCTATATCTGGAAAACGAAATTCAAATTTCATATAATCACTCCTTCCTAATATTTCACTAGGTCTTCTATGGTTTTTGCTATTCTTTCAGGAGATGGTAGATAATGGTTTTCTCCTCTAGGAAGTGGGAAGGTAGTATCAAAACCAGTTACCCTGGTAGGAGGAGCTTCTAAATGAAGGAAGGCCTTTTCATTTATTACAGATATTATTTCTGCTCCTGGTCCAAAGGACTTAGGGGCTTCATGAACTATAAGGGCCCTTCCAGTTTTCTTAACTGATTCTACAAAGCTTTCCCTATCCATTGGAGATATGGTCCTAAGGTCTATTATCTCAGGATAAATACCCTTTTCCTTTACCATTTCACTAGCCTTTTGTACCTCCCTTACCATGGCACCCCAGCTAATTATGGTTAGGTCTTCTCCTTCTTCCACAATTTTTGCCTTACCTATTGGGAGCTCATAAGCATTCTCAGGGATTTCCTGTTTAAAGGCCCTATAGATACGCTTTGGCTCTAGGAAAAGTACTGGGTCTGGATCCCTAATGGCTGCAATTAGCAGTCCCTTGGCATCATAGGGGGTAGAGGGTATAACTACCTTTAAGCCTGGAATATGGGCATATAGGGCTTCTGTACTTTCAGAGTGGTGCTCCAAGGCCCTAATTCCACCACCATAGGGGGCACGAATTACCATGGGAAGGGTATACCTACCTCTACTACGGTTACGCATCCTAGCCACATGGCTGATTATCTGGTTAAAGGCAGGGTAGGAAAATCCCATAAACTGCAATTCCACTACAGGTTTCAACCCATTTATGGCCATGCCTACACCTGTACCTACTATGGCAGATTCAGCTAAAGGAGCATCAAAGACCCTCTTTTCACCAAACTTCTTTTGTAGTCCAGCAGTGGCTCTAAAAACCCCACCTTCTAAACCAACATCCTCACCATAGACTACTATGGTAGGATCATTTTCCATTTCATTTTCTAAAGCTTGATTAACAGCTTGAACTATATTTAAAATGTTAGCCATATTATTTACCTCCTTCTAAAAAATCTTTATATTCCCTTAATTGTTCCTCTAATTGTGGAGGCATTTTTTCAAAATGGTATTTAAATATATCTTCTATCTCAGTATCAGACTTATTTTCTATAGCTTCAAAGCTAGAAACTACTTCTTCTTCTAGTTCCTTCTTTAAGTTTTCTTCCCATTCTTCACTTATTAAATTTTTATTTAATAGATATCTCTTAAATCTCAAGACTGGGTCCTTTTCCTTCCATTCCTCTACTTCCTTATCATCCCTATAAAGGGTAGGGTCATCGGAAGTAGTATGGGCACCTAGCCTATAGGTATAGGCTTCAATCAAGGTTGGACCTCCACCATTTCTAGCCCTTTCTATGGCCTCCCTTGTGGCAGAGTACATGGCAAATATATCGTTACCATCTACTAAGATTCCAGGGATTCCATAGGCAAGGGCTTTTTGGGCCAAGGTCTCACTTTTAGTTTGAGACTTCCTTTTTGTTGATATGGCATATTGGTTGTTTTGAATTATGAATATTACTGGAGCATTAAATACTGCTGCAAAGTTGATGGCTTCATGGAAGTCTCCGTGGGAAGTACCACCATCACCTATATAGGTGACAACAACATTTTTTTCTCCCTTGATATTATTGGCTATACCAATACCTGCTGCATGTTGAAACTGCGAACCTATGGGAACGGATACTGGTAGCACCTTTACACCTTCTGGCATATGGCTTCCCCATTCATTACCGTACCAATATAGATAAATATTTTTTAGGGGGACCCCTCTAACTAGCCATGCTCCCAATTCCCTAAAGGCTGGCACTAGCCAATCTTCCTTCTCCATGGCATAGGCACTGCCTACTTGGGTGGCCTCTTGACCTAGGTTTGGGGCATAGGTAAGCATCCTACCTTGTCTTTGGTAGGATAGGGCCTTTTCATCTATGGTTCTTGAAAACAACATGGTCCTATATAGATATAATAATTGGTCGTCTGTTAGGTTGGGGAGTTTCTCTTGGTTTATGACTTTTCCATCTATATCTAAAATCCTGTAATGATTTTCTTCTAGGGGTTTAACGCTTTCAAATCTCATGAAATTACCTCCTTCTAAGAGCTAAATAGTAATTGATAATCATTCTCAATTGTATTATATATATTTCCCTAATCCCCCCCCATTAAACAGGAGACAAGTAAGAAATAAATTAACTTTTATTAATTTAAAAAACATATAAGTAGCTTGGTTTTTTGGGTATAATAATTAGATATGGGGTGATTTTATGGACAAGAAGGTAAGACTTTGGACTAGGCAGGATATTAGGAGTTTAGATGAAATAAAGACTAAGGGAGTATATAGGGTAAAGAGGGAATACATAGAGGAACAATTTGAAGATATAGCCTACCACTATATACCCCTATACAAGTGGTTTGTTGATAAGGCCAGTAAAATGGTTCCAAAACCAGAGGAAGTAGAATTTCCAGTTTGGTGTTCCATAAGTGAAGAAAATATGTTAAGACCCATAGAGAATACTCTAGTATATGTACTTGAAGTAGATGAATCGGAGGTAATCTACTTTGATGGTAGAAAATGGGACTATGTTTTAAACCATTTGTATATACCTAAGGATATGGAAGACTTAAGAAACTACCAAAAAGAACTTGAAAGAAAGGGACTCAAGGACTCATTTTCCTTTATAGATGGGAAATATGCAAGCTTTTACCCATTGGAGAAGAAGAGGGTAATGGATAGCTGGATCAGGGTATGTGAAATTGAAGACTGGGATATCTTTGCTGTCCAGGCTAATATCTGGGAAATAAGGGAGGATATGATTGTAGATATACTTTATTACCAAGGATAAGAAGAAGTATTTTCATATATTAACTATTTCTTAAGGATATTGTAACCTCATTGTAAATAAAAGCCTTGGATTTCCTGTTATAATATTAATAGGAATTCAACTTTTGGAGGTGCAATATGAAAAAGATTATAGTTTATGGATTAGCTGTTACAATGAGTATTTCACTTTTAGGTTGTGGTGCTAAGGATAAGGTAGATGCCCTAGTAAATGAGCCACAGGTGAAAATAGAAAAGGAAGTAGATCTAGATAAATTAAATGAAGATACAATAATTAAGCTTGTTGAAGACTTTGGAAGCCAACTTAAAAAGGTATCTTTACTATCTCCTTTGGAGGACTTGGAAAAATCTATGAGGGAAAACTACGGCGATTATGTAGATGATGAGCTTATAGATAAATGGTTGGGAAATTTAGATGAGGCACCAGGAAGGCTCTTATCTAGCCCATGGCCAGAAAATATTGAGATATTAAAATTAGAAAAAGTATCTGATGAAGAATATATAGTAGAAGGAAAGATTGTTGAAGTTACAAGTGTAGAGGGGGAGGAAATAACTAGGCCTATTACACTTAGTATAAAAAGTATAGGAGATACATGGCTAATCCATGATGCAGATTTAGGTGACTATGAAGAATAAATCTTTAAAAAAGACTCTTTGGAGTCTTTTTTTTGATTAACTATTAACGAAAAATGTAATTATCTGAAAAACAAAGAAGGATTTTCTCCTTTAATGTAGAATATATATTATATAAATATTTGTTAGGGTGAAGAGATTTGAATAGGATGATACTCATATTTTCTCATATATTGACTGATATACAAATCCAGGATGCCAAGGCAAACTTAGGGGTAGATGAATTTATATATCTACCAAAAGACTTGCAGGAAAAATGGAGCTTAATTCCACCTGATGAAAAGGATATAACCAGTATTACTGGGGAAATAAAAGAATGGCTTGAAGAAGTGGCCACTAGGAAAGATTATATATTAGTTCAGGGAGACTATGGTGCAACTTATGCTCTAGTTAACTTTTGTAGGTCAAGGGGCTTTAAGGCCATATATTCAACTACAAGTAGAAGGGCAAGGGAAGTTAAGGGGGAAGATGGGAAAATAGAAATAACCCGTGTATTTGAGCATGTTAGATACAGGGACTACTACTAAGGCTTAAGTGGAGGTAGATTATGCAAGTAAAGATAAGATTTTCAAGCAATAAGGATATCCTATTGCCAGTTCATTATAACCATATTATCCAGGCCTTTATATACAATAATATAGATAGGGACTTGGCCATGTTTTTACATGATAATGGCTATACAAGCAATGGTAGGGTTTTTAAACTATTCACCTTTTCTAGGATACTTAATAAAGGAAAAATCGAAGGTGACAGGTTTAATTTTGGTAAAAAAATTGACTTAATAGTTTCATCTCCCTTAGATAATTTTTGTAAGTCCATTGCAAATTCAATGCTATTGAGTGAAGATTTATTCCTTGGCCAAAATAAGATTAGGGCTGAAGAGATAAAAATACTAGACAATTTAGTAGAAGTAGATGAAATAAAAGTAAAGACCTTATCGGGAATAGTTGCCTATAGTACTTTTCTTAAACCAGATAATAGTAAGTACACCCATTATTTCATGCCTGAGGAAAAGGACTTCAATAGGATAGTAAGTGAAAACCTAGTTAAAAAATACAATGCATTTTACAATACCAACCTATCCTTTGATAATGGTATAGAAATTATTTCCTTGGAAAAGCCTAAGCAGGTCCTAACCTATTATAAAAACTTTATCATTAAATGTACTGACGGAAAGTTTTTAATCAAGGGGGATAAGAGGCTATTAAAGTTAGGCTTAGATGCAGGTTTTGGAAGTAAAAATAGTCAAGGTTTTGGATGTGTCAGCCTATATACCTAAGCTATAGGGACTATGGAAATGATTTCGAAAAATATGGACAAGTAAAATTTATCATATATATTAATAATTTGTTTACATAAAGGTGGGAAGGCCATGTTAAAGTTTTTCAAAAACTCAAAGAATGAGGAAGAACCAATAATTGTAGAGGAAGGCAAGGAGGGGGTAGAAAAAAGCCAGGCAAGTATGGGGATATTAAAGAATAACCAAGAGCATATTGTAGAAAGACTTGCCATGAAAATTGAGGAGACAGCCTTTGCTACAGACAACCTGATTAAGATTACATATGATTTGGCAGACCATGTAGAGGTTCAGATGGATTCCATAAACAAGGTAATAAATGAAATGGGGTCCTATACAGCCTTGGCAGAGGAAGTATATGCCAATACGGAAAGTTCAAAGCAGATAGCTGCTGATACCTTGGATATAGCTCAAACAGGCAATGATGCAGTAAATAATTCCATTTATGCAATGAAAGAAATAGAAAAATCTGTGATATATGCTAAAGAAGTAGTAGATAACTTAAACAAAAAGGCAAAACAAATAGATGAAATAATAAAAGTCATAAACGGTATAGCCTATAATACCAATCTTTTGGCACTTAATGCTTCAATAGAGGCAGCTAGGGCTGGTGAAGTAGGTAGGGGGTTTGCAGTTGTAGCCAATGAAGTGAAAAAGCTTGCAGACAATAGTGCAAAATCAGCCAACGAAATCGCAAAGGTCATTGGGGAGATAAATGAGGAAGTCTCTAATACTATAGATGCCATGGATAATAGTATGGAAAAGATCCAAGAGGGAACTAATATAGCTGAAGAGACAAAGTCTGTATTTGAAGACATAATAAAGGCTGTAAATGCTACCAGCCAGGTAACAGAGGATATAAATGCTGCCATAGCTAAGCAGACGGAAAGCCTGGAGAATGTAATTGCTTATACCCAAGACATGACCGATAACTCCAATAAGGTTATATCCTTAGTAGATATTGCCTCTTTAAATACCCAATATGCTAGAACATCACTTGATACCTTAGCCTTAACATCTAAGGATTTAATGGCTATTTCCAATAAGCTCCTAGAGGCTATAGAGGATGATGAAGAGGAAACAGTCTTGAATATATCCATAAATAATAAGCCCTTAGAATTTGACCCCCACTTGGCAAATGACCAAGACAGTGCCCAAATCCTAATGAACATATATGGTGGCCTCCTATATGTAGGTTCAACGGGAGAAGTATCACCTGGACTGGCTAAGAACTGGTATGTGGAGGAGGACGGAATTACTTGGATATTTACCTTGAGACAAGGGGCAAAGTTCCACAATGGCAGGGAAATAACTGCTGAAGATATAAAATACTCATA
>JAAYQJ010000044.1 GCA_012519355.1 Tissierellia bacterium
TATTAATAAGGATGGAACGTTCAGAGGAGACTATTATGATTCTGATATGGGCGACACTGGTGAAGGCTATCCAAACGGAACTATGTATTCCTCCGTCTTTGAAGGTAAATTTACTAGACCAAAGAAAGTAAATGATTATACTTACTCCATGTCAATTGAAAGCATCAAGCTTAAGCAGGAAGTAGGAAGGGAAGAAATAATTGATGGAATCAGATACATCTATAGTGAACCCTATGGGTTAGATGGTGCAAAAGAAATTTATATCTACACACCTCAAGCTCCAATAAAAGAATTACCTGAAAGCTATAGAAGCTGGGTAAGCTACATGGATTTAAATGAAGTGACGGATGAGCATTTATCATTTTATGGACTGTATAATGTAGAAACAGAAGAGGGCTTTTCTGGTCATGTGATTGATGAAATAGGGAGTGATAACTCAGATGTAGATATTACAGCAGAGCTTGCTGAAATTGAAATACAATATGATGAAATGAATAATCGACTTATAAATGAAGAATTAAATCAATCAGAAATGAATTCCTTAGCAAAGGATATCTTTATCTTATGGGATGACGAAATCAATAAGGTATGGGGATATTTAAAAGAGAGTCTAGATAAGGATGAAATGGATAGATTAACTGGAGAGCAAAAGGAATGGATTACTATGAAGGAAAATGAAACTGAAAAAGCGGGTTTTGAATATGAAGGTGGAAGTATGCGTCCAATGATAGAATGCCTAAAGGGTGCAGAGCTTACTAGGGATAGGGTATACATATTACAAGAGTTATTAATAGATAGGTAGTATTATATATTTAATTGCTCGTTGTAAAAATGCTAGCTATTTAAAACGAAAGGAAAAAGCATCCTGATATGATATTAAAAAACCTAGTAGAAAATACATCAATTTCACCACATTACAAACATAAACACGGCATGAGCTTCTTGCCATTGTACAGGAAAAAAGCATTTACTATCTTGAAAAATGTTCTTTCTGATAAAATTACATATCTATTTACTGGAAGTGTAAAAAGCGTGACCACCTACTGGATTCATGTAAGTGGTCTCGCTTTTATAGTATACTGGGATGTAGATATAACTAGCTTATATTAATCCTTAATTTGTGATATATTCATATACATCTTCTTACCAATGCTGCTGTTAGTTTTTTCATTTATCATTTGTCCTTTCTTTCATGTCAGCATGACAACAAACGCATATTATATAAATTAGTTTTGTTTCCATTAGAAGTATTAAAGCAATATGATTTTTACTTGAATCCTTAAGTGTCATATTTAGAGCACACAAAAAGAACAACTGATGAAATATTTCAGTTGCTCTAAATGTGATTCTTCACAATTGTACCAAAACGCGGAACTTAGTTGGTATATGGGGATTGCTTAGTTCCATTCTTGCTAGATTTTTCAGTTGACAAATACAGTGAAAAACATATGGTAGAAACTGAACACTTAAATAGCCTTTGGTCTATTATGTCTGAAAATAATCGAAAAAAAGTAATCAGGGTAATAGAACTAATGATGGAATAGTGGTGTGGTATATAGCTATTGATTGTTACCTAATGAATAGAGATAATATAATATAGCAATAGAAGGGGAGATAGTCTTTTATTAAGTGACCTATGGTGAAAAGACATTATAATGGCTATGTTGCTGACTTGCATTTAATTATAATTAAAAATTAAGAATTTATGTAAATTGTTGTTGACTTGAGTTTCCGTAAATTGCAACTTAAAAATGAATAAGTTCTACCAAAGTGCCAATCTGCCGTATTTTAAGAGGTTTGTGAATGACAGTTCTTGA
>JAAYQJ010000045.1 GCA_012519355.1 Tissierellia bacterium
CAATTAATATAGTATAAATATAAAATATACTTCTATCAAAGAATATTTTGAAACTCATAAGGGAAAGTACCTTTTTAATATTATGTGGAAGGACTTTTTCATTTATTATAAAAATAGATAAGGTGATTAAATGGATTTATTTTCTTTTAACTTTGAGGAAAAGCTAAGCAAAAATGCTCCCTTAGCTGACAGAATGAGACCTACAAATTTAGAGGAATTTGTTGGACAAGAACATCTAGTAGGTAGGGGCAAGTTTTTAAATAGGGTAATCAAAGCTGATAGGATTACTTCAATGATATTTTATGGTCCCCCTGGTACAGGAAAGACTACTTTGGCTATGATAATAGCAAATACCACTAATATGGTATTTGAAAAATTATCCGCTGTAACATCTGGAGTTAAGGATATTAGAGAGGTAATGGATAGGGCTGAGGAGAATCTAAAAGTATATAATAAAAGGACCATACTCTTTATTGATGAAATCCATAGATTCAATAAGTCTCAACAAGATGCATTACTTCCCTTTGTAGAGAGAGGTATTATAATTCTAATAGGTGCAACTACTGAAAATCCATATTTTGAAGTAAATAAGGCCCTATTATCTAGGGTTATGGTATTAAAACTTGAGTCCTTAAATAAGGATAGTTTAAGAAAACTGATAGATAATGCTTTAAGAAACAAAGAAAAAGGTTTAGGTAACTTAAAAATAAGGATTTCAGAGGAGGCAATAGATTATCTAATAACCATAGGAGAAGGAGATGGAAGGACTGTCCTCAACTCTTTAGAAATTGGTGTCCTATCTACACCTTCAAATGATGATGGAATAATAGATATTGATTTGGACACAATAAAATCATCCATACAAATAAAAACTCCTAAATATGATAAAGGTGGAGATGAACATTATGATACCATATCTGCCTTTATAAAGAGTATGAGGGGGTCGGATCCAGATGCCACTTTATATTGGTTGGCAAAAATGATAAATGCAGGAGAAGACCCAAAGTTTATAGCTAGGAGAATTATCATATGTGCGTCTGAGGATGTGGGAAATGCTGACCCAAATGCTTTAAACATAGCAGTATCTGCCTTTAATGCTGTTAATATAATTGGCATGCCAGAAGCTAGAATTCCTTTAGCCCAGGCTGCAGTATATGTAGCAACAGCTCCAAAAAGTAATGCTGTTTACAAGGGCATAGATAAGGCCTTAGCAGATGTTGAAACTAAGGGTATAGGAAGGGTACCAACTCATTTGAGAGACGGATCCTATCCTGGGGCTAAGGCTTTAGGTCATGGTATTGGTTACAAATATCCCCATGATTATGATAATGGATATATAAATCAGCAATACTTACCTGATGAATATGTAGGTAAGCGATACTATCTACCTACAGAAAATGGATATGAGAAGGAAATTAAAAAAAGATTTAGCAATTTAGTTGACAAGAGGGATTGAAATAAATATAATTAGATAAAAGTATATAAACTTTGAAGGGAAGAGTAGATATAAGAGGTAGTCACAGGGAGTCGATGATAGTGGAACATCGATACGAAACTTATATTGAAGAACATCCCGGAGTTTCTAACCGAAATCCAAGGGAAAGTAGACTTAGACGGATTCACACCGTTATCTGTGAAGCACATTATAGTGTGTTTGAGGTGGTAATTAACAATTAAGGTGGTACCGCGGAAGTAAACTTTCGTCCTTTGGGATGAAGGTTTTTTTTATGACCTAACCCGATTTATGCGACCACAGGGAGCGATAAATCGTTGGTAGGTCAAACGCAATGAGCACCAAATTTATAATTATAAATACATATAAAGAAAGGAGAATTATTATGTTAACAACAGTAAAAGACATCTATAAAGATAGGGATAAATATTTAAATCAAGAAGTAATTGTAGAAGGTTGGATAAGGACTTCTAGAATGTCTAAGACCTTTGGTTTTATTGAATTAAATGATGGGACCTTCTTTAAAAATATACAAGTAGTATTTGAAGAGAACCTATCTAACTTTAAAGAAGTTGAAAAGCTGCCAATTAGTTCTTCCATTAAGGTTAAAGGTGTATTAGTAGCTACACCTCAGGCTAAACAGCCTTTTGAAATTAAGGCATCAGAAATTGAAGTAGAAGGATATTCAACTTCAGATTTTCCATTACAAAAGAAAAGGCATACTTTTGAGTATATGAGGACTATTGCTCATTTAAGGCCAAGAGGAAATACTTTCAATGCAGTATTTAGGGTAAGGTCCCTATTGGCATATGCAATTCACAAGTTCTTCCAAGAAAGAGGTTTTGTATACGTTCACACACCAATTATTACAGCTTCTGATGCTGAAGGTGCAGGAGAGATGTTTAGAGTTACAACCCTAGATTTTAACAACCTGCCCTTAACTGAAGAGGGGAAAGTTGATGATACAGAAGATTTCTTTGGGAAAGAAACTAATTTAACTGTATCAGGCCAATTGGAAGCTGAAGCCTATGCATTAGCTTTTAAAAATGTTTATACCTTTGGACCAACCTTTAGGGCTGAAAACTCCAATACTGCAAGACATGCTGCAGAATTCTGGATGATAGAGCCAGAAATAGCCTTTGCAGACTTAAAAGACAATATGAAGCTGGCAGAAGATATGATGAAATATATAATAAAATATGTTATGGAAAATGCCAGGGAAGAAATGGAATTTTTCAGTTCCTTTATTGATAAGGGATTAATGGAAAGGTTAGAAAATGTAGTTAATTCTGATTTTGGTGTAATAACTTATACTGAAGCTATTGAACTCTTGAAGAAATCAGGGGAGAAATTCCAATTCCCAGTAGAATGGGGTATGGATTTACAAACAGAACATGAAAGA
>JAAYQJ010000046.1 GCA_012519355.1 Tissierellia bacterium
AATATATAATAAAGATTAAAGGTGTAAAGGTGGCTAAAGGAGAAGTTTATTTCGATCATTATTTGGCAATGGACCCTGGTATGGGAGGAGGAGACATTGAAGGTATCGATACTGTAGAGCCAGCCTTTGGTTTACCAGCTAAATGGATTACAGAAAAGGAAAGGGAAAAAGCTGAAATTTTTGGATATACTGTTGTCGATCCCCCTTCTGTAATTGCAACCCATTTAACAGAAGTTATTAAAGAACGGGCTTATGAATTAATAGGTAGACAAGAAGTAAAAACGTTAATAGAAAATGTTAGAGAGGAATATCCTGCTGTTGTTGAAGAAGTAGTTCCTAAAGTCCTTAGCTTAGGTGAAATACAGAAAGTATTATCCAACTTACTTAGGGAACAAATCAGTATTCGGGACATGGTCACAATACTTGAGACTTTAGCTGATTATGGCAATATTACTAATGATACTGATTTATTAACAGAATATGTAAGACAAAGGTTATCTGGATATATTACCAATAAATATGCAGAAGGTAGAAGCCTAAATGTAGTTACATTGGATAATGAAGTGGAAGAGCTTATTATGAATTCTATAAATAGGACTGAAACAGGATCATACCTATAAATTGATCCAGGGAAAGTTCAAACCATATTAAATAACACTTTTAAAGCAATACAAAAACTTACTAATATTGGAGATCAGCCAATAGTTCTGACAGCTCCAATTGTTAGATTATATTTTAAAAGATTAACGGAACAAATGACAAGAGATATAATTGTTTTATCCTATAATGAGTTAGAACCTTCCATTGAAATACAATCTATTGGGGTGGTAGGAATATAATGAAAGTGAAAAAATATGTAGGTCAAACAGCCCATGAGGCAATGCTAAAACTTAAAAATGAATTAGGTCCTGATGCAGTGATATTAAATACTAAAACTATAAGAGATAAGGGTCTTTTTGGTATGTTCAAAAAACCCCTTGTAGAAATAACAGCTGCTTATGAAGATAAGGACTTAATATCTAAAAACTCAAGACAGACTAGTTATGATAATAAACTAATCGATATTAACCAAGAACTAAAAGAGTTAAAAAACATAGTCTTGAGTTTATCAAACAGGAAATTGACAAGTGAAGAATTTTCTCCTAGATTAAATAATTTTCATAACATAATGATAAAAAATGGAGTAAATCCCCTTATATCTTCAAGGATATTAAATGAAATTGAAGAAGATGTGAGTTTAGAAAGTAAGGATAATAGTACAATAAGAAAAATCCTTAAATACACTTTAACTGAGAAACTTGGTAATCCGAAAATTATTAATATTGATAAAAAACCTAAAACAATATTTTTTGTTGGTTCTACAGGGGTTGGAAAGACAACGACCTTAGCTAAAATTGCTGCTAATTTCGTATTAGAAAACAAGTATGATATTGGTTTAATTACTTTAGATACATATCGTATAGCAGCAGTAGACCAATTAAAAGTATATGCAGAAATTCTAAAACTGCCTTTGGAAGTTGCTTATAATAAAGAAGATTTGATTAAATCTCTAAACAAACTTGGTCAAAAGGATATTATTCTTATAGATACAGCAGGAAGAAGTCATAATAATTTAAAGCAGATCGAAGAACTAAAAGAGATATTAAATTTGGTTGAAGAAAAGGAAGTATATCTTCTTTTAGATTCAACGGTTGATTATGGTGTTTTAAATTCTATTATTAATTGTTATAGTTTTTTGAATGATTATAAGTTAATTGTGACAAAGGTAGATGAAGCAAAAAATTACGGAACTTTTGTAAATATAAAATATCTTACGGATAAAGAGTTTTCTTATTTTACAATAGGGCAAAACGTTCCAGAAGATATAAAGATAGTAAACATTCAAGAAATAGTTGAAAAAATTCTTGAGGAGAGTTTAAATGATTGATCAAGCGACAAAATTGAGAGAAATGATGAGAACAAAATTAAAAGAGGAAAAACTTGAAAATAAAAATAAAAAGGCAAGGGTATTAGCTATTTCAAGTGGGAAAGGTGGTGTTGCAAAAACTAATTTTGCCATAAACTTTTCCATTTCTCTTAGAAGATTAGGTTATGATGTTGTAGTTTTAGATGCTGATTTAGGATTAAGCAATATTGAAATTATATCAGGTATTAGTCTAAATAACTCTATTTCAGATATTATATTTGCTAATAAGGATATATTCGAAATCATGGGTAATGGTCCAGAAGGAGTAAAAATAATTTCAGGTGGGTCTGGATTAAAAGAACTAAAATTACTAGATGATGAGAACTTCAATAAACTAATTTCAGAAATTGAGAAATTGCAAAAATCGACTGATTTCATAGTAATAGATACTGGTGCAGGCATTTCAAGCTCTGTAATAAATTTTATTATGACTGCTGATGAAGTTATAATAATTTGCACCCCAGATCCTACTTCCTTAATGGATTCCTATACTTTAATTAAATCCTTAGTTTATACTGGCTATACAGGTAAAATCAATATAGTTTGCAATTTAGTAAGCAATAGAGACGAAGGTAGAGAAATATTTGAAAAGCTATATAATACTGTAGAAAATTTTCTAAGAGTTCAAATTAAGTATTTTGGGTATATAGAAAGAAACAGACATATTCGAAATGCTGTAATAAATCAAGTTCCTTTTATCATTTCTAATCCAAAGGATCCTAACGCAAAGAGAATAAATATAATGGCAATGAACTATATGGATGCCAAATATTCACCCCTTGAGGAAGAGAGGATTAGCTTTGCAAGAAGGATAATGGACATTTTTATAAGAAGAGGTGATTAGGTGGAGTCTACATTTGAATTTTTAGAATTAGGTATGAAATTGGATATAGCAATAATTGATGCTAATGATAAAAGGACTTTCTATCCTTCTCAGGTATTAGAGTTTATTGAACCTGATGAGTTAATTATAAGTGGACCAATGAAAAAAGGCCAACTAGTGCTCTTGCATAAAGATGAAGAAATTAAAGTTTTTTATAATGTTGAAAGTAGAGGAAAGTATACTTTTGATGCAAGAATTATTTCTAGAGAATATAAAAAAATTTATATATTGAGAATTAAAAGAACTTCTAATGTAAGGAAGATACAATTAAGAGATTACTTTAGATTACCTATTACCTTAGAAGTAGAAAAAAGTTTTACTATTTCAAAGGGCAATAATAAGGAAATTATTACTGAAACTTGTGAAGCAAAGGATATTTCTGGAGGTGGGATGAAATTATATTGTAAGCATAAACATGAAATTGGAGATGAAATACAGTGGAAAGTTAAAATAAAAGACAATATTTTAGAAGGAAAAGCCACTGTAGTTAGAGTAGAACAAGTGGATGCCTTTAACTATAAATATAGTCTAGGTATTTCATTTACAGATATAGCTGAGAAGGATAGAGAGATAATTATTAAGTATATTTTTGAACATCAAAGAATTTTAAGAATAAAAGGGTTGATATAGATGATTAAAGTTCTAGTAGTAGATGATTCAATTTTAATTAGAAAGATTTTAACGGATATTTTAGAATCTGATAATGAAATAAAAGTAATAGACACAGCAAAAAATGGACAAGATGCCCTGGAAAAAATTCAATCATTAAAACCTGACTTAGTAACTCTAGATATAGAAATGCCCATAATGGACGGTATAACAACCTTAAAACATATTGTTTCAAGATATAAGCTTCCTGTGATTATGATTAGTTCATTAACATCTGAAGGGGCAGAGTTGACATTAAAAGCTTTGGACCATGGAGCTGTTGATTTTTTACCTAAACCAACTAATGTATTTAGTTTAAAACAAGTGGATATTAGAAATCAAATTGTGGAAAAAGTTAAGGTAGCTGCAAAAGCCAAATTCAATACTATTAAACCAATTACAAAAGGTGAAAAGCCAGGAATTACCATTGAAAAAAAGCAAGATATAGAAGAAAAATTCAAAAATATAATCGCTATGGGCACCTCTACTGGTGGACCAAGAGCATTGCAAGCATTGATTCCTCAATTACCTGCTAATATAGATGCTTCAATTGTTATAGTTCAACATATGCCACCAAAATTTACAAAATCTTTGGCTGATAGATTAAATTCAGTATCAAATATAAGAGTAAAAGAAGCAGAGGAAGGAGATATTCTTTTAAAAGGACATGCCTATATAGCACCAGGAGACTTTCATTTAAGGGTAGTAAAAGAAATGGATAAGTTGGTTATAAGATTAGATCAAGAGCCTGAGGTCCTAGGTTTACGACCGACAGTAGACAAAATGATGGAATCTGTAGCAAAGATAGAAGGATATGAGAAAATAGGGGTTATATTAACAGGCATGGGTTCTGACGGAAAAAAAGGTATTAAGAGCATAAAAGAATCAGGGGGTTTTACTATTGCACAAGATGAAGTGACTTCTGTAGTTTTTGGTATGCCAAAAGCAGCTATTAGTACAAATTGCATCGACATAGTTTTACCTATCGAGAAGATAGGAGATAAAATATTAAGTAAAGTGGGGATGAAATATGGATTTAGATATTAATAAATACATTAATATTTTTGTTGAGGAATCAAAAGAGCATTTACAAAATATGAACGATGTATTACTAGAATTAGAGAAAAGCCCTTCCAACCATGATTATATTAATGAAATTTTTAGAGTAGCTCATACCCTAAAGGGAATGTCAGGCACCATGGGATTTAATAACATGGGTAATTTAACCCATTATATGGAAAATGTATTACAAGCTATTAGAAATAACGAAATAGAAGTATCTGATGAAATTATAGATCTTCTGTTTGAATGTTTTGATGCTTTAGACACTTCAGTAAACCATATTATGGATTATGGTTTAGAGGATAGTAAAAGTTATGATGAATTAATCAATAGGCTTAATAAACTATTAAGCAAAGAAAGAAGCAATATAGTTAATAGTGATGATAAAAGCAAAATAAATCCATCTCAGAAGAATATTATGGAATTAGAGCACCACTTGGTTAAAGTTCTGAAAAAAGCAAAATCTGAAGGGTTAAATGTTTTTAAAATAGACATTTCATTAAGAGAAACATGTATGTTAAAGGCTGCCAGG
>JAAYQJ010000047.1 GCA_012519355.1 Tissierellia bacterium
AGCTGGTGACTTCGTAACAGTTGCTGAATTTGAAGGACATGTTGAAGGTTACAACAAAAATTTATGGTTCATAGAGGCAATGTTAACACAATAATTTATTTTTAGTTTAGATATTTCTATTTTAAAAGGAAGTTTAGTTGAATTTACTAAACTTCCTTTTTCATTAAATAAATCTACATCCACAATTTTTTATGAGCCTCTTTAAGCTGGCTTCTTATATCTATATTTTGCGGGCACATAGCTTCACAATTACCACATTCAACACATTTTGAAGCATCTATTCCCTTTTCTATATAGTGTTTATATCTACTTCTAGAGTTGTCCTCTGTCCCAAAAACATATGAATCATTATAGATTTGAAAAATATTCGGTATTGATACCTTTTCAGGACATGGAAGACAATATTCACAGCCTGTACAACCAACCTTAATCTTCTCTTGATAAATTTTTGTAACCCTATCTATTAATTGGATTTCACTTTTACTTAAATGACCTGGCTTAGCATCTGATACGGTTTTTATATTTTCTTTCACTTGTTCAAGCTCACCCATACCACTTAGTAAAAGAGATACTTCTTTATGATTTAATACCCACCTTAAAGCCCACTCAGATGGGGTTCTTTTAATTTCACTTAATTCCCATATGGATTTTATTTCGTCTGATGGGTTTGATAGTTTTCCGCCTTTTATTGGTTCCATAATAACTACAGATATTCCCTTATTATATGCGTATCTTAATCCCTCTTCACCTGCTTGGTAGTTTCTATCAATATAATTTAATTGTATTTGACAGAAGTCCCAATCATAATAATCTATAATTTCCTTGAATACATCTAAATTGTCATGAAAAGAAAAGCCTATATATTTTATCTTTCCACTTCTCTTTGCTTCATCTACAAACTTAGAAACATTTAATGCTTTAAGATTATCCCAATATTTTTTATTCAATGTATGTAGTAGATAAAAATCAATATATTCAGTATCTAATTTTTCTAATTGCTCATCTAAATATTTGTCAAAATCTTCGTAGCTATTAATTAACCAACTTGGTAATTTGGTTGCGAGATAAACCTTTTTCCTATAGCCATCTTTTAAAGCCTTGCCAACTAATAATTCACTATTTCCCTGATGGTAGGGATAGGCAGTATCAATATAGTTAACCCCATTGTCCACTGCATATCTAATCATTTCAATAGCCTTTTCTTCATCAATCTTGCTAGAATCATTATTGAGAATTGGAAAACGCATACATCCAAAGCCCAAGGCTGAAACTTTAAGATTGTCCTTCGTAAAATTTCGATAATGCATAGCCCTCCCCCTTATTATTCCATAATTTTGAATTAAGTACCTACTACTATATTATCATATCTTGTCTCCTTATTGTCAATTATTAAGTCATAAATAAGAAAATGGAGGTCTAGTGAATATTCACTAAACCTCCTTTTGTCTATTGTAGTTCAATTGCACCAGTATTTAGTGCATAATATCTGCCTTTTAGACTCATTAGGTCCTCATGGTCCCCACGCTCGATTATTTCTCCTTGTTCTAATACCATAATAGCATTTGAATCTCGAACAGTTGATAATCTATGGGCAATTACAAAGGTAGTCCTACCTTCCATCAACTTATCCATTCCTTTAGATATAAGTTTTTCAGTTCTGGTATCAACTGAAGAAGTGGCTTCATCAAGAATTAGAATAGTCGGATTGGCCACTGCTGCCCTAGCTATAGAGAGTAATTGTCTTTCTCCCTGAGAAAGATTCCCACCATCTCCAGTAAGGATAGTATCATAGACTTGAGGAAGGTTCTTTATGAAGTAATGGGCATTTGCCAATTTAGCAGCTTCTTTCACTTCCTCATCAGTAGCATCAAGTCTACCATATCTAATATTATCTGCTACTGTTCCTTCAAATAGGTGGACATCCTGCAATACAATACTCATGGTGCTTCTTAAGTCATATTTATTAATTCGCCTAATATCTATCCCATCATAGTATATATTTCCTTCATTAATTTCATAAAACCTATTGATAAGATTAGTTATGGTGGTTTTACCTGCCCCAGTGGACCCAACAAAGGCAATTTTTTGCCCTGGTTTTGCATAAAGATTTATTCCCTTGAGGACTTTCTGGCCTTCTACATAGCCAAAACTAACATCTTCAAAGCTAATATGCCCTTTAAGTGGAACTTTTTCAAATCCACCATCTTCTTTAGGTAGATTCCAGTAATACTTGCCTTCTCCATCTTTTTCAAGCCTTACATCCCCCTGGTCGACTTCTATTTCTTGGTCTAATACATTAAATATTCTCTCTGCTCCTGCTAAGGCTGCAAAAAGGGTATTAAACTGATTAGAAACCATGGTAATTGGCCGTGAAATAGTTCTAGTATATTGTAAGAATGTTGCTATATTACCTACACTTAGCCTGTTTTTCATTACTAAAAAAGAGCCAATCATTGACACAAGTGCATACAGGACAAAAGATAAATTACCCATTACAGGCATTAACATAACTCCATAGGTAGCTGCCTGGGTACTTGATTTTCTCAGATCCTCATTTCTTTTGCTAAAATCATCAATTGCCCGATTTTCATAATTGAAAACCTTTACCACTTTTTGACCTGACATTATCTCTTCTATATACCCATTCATATCTGCTAAAGTAGCTTGTTGGCTTCGGAAATTTTTGGCTGATCTTTGGCCAATATACCTTATTGTCACCATCATCACCGCTAACATAGCTACAACAACTAAAGTAAGTATTGGGCTTAAGATAATCATCATTATAAAAGTTCCTACAACAGTTATAGCAGATAATAATACCTGTGATACACCTTGCTCTAAGGATTGATTTAGTATATCAACATCATTTGTAAAAGTTGACATCAACTCCCCATGGGAATGGGTATCAAAAAATGATATAGGTAATTTTTCCATATGGGCAAACATTTCTTCCCTTATTCTATGAACAGTCTTTTGGGCTAGTCTAACCATACATAAGTTTCCTACATATTGTCCAACTGCAATAAGGATTACAAAGATACCCATAATAAACAAGTACCTAATAAACAAACCTTTATTAAATCCTACTACTAAGCTATCTATGATAGGACTAAGCATGGCATTAGCTCCTATTTGAGCTAGAGAGCTGATTATTATAAAAAGTATTCCACTAATAAACAATATTCTATTAAACCTAAAATAACTAAATAATCTTTTCAAGGTCTTCATAGGGTTCTTTGGTTTTAATTGTAAATGTCTTGATTTTTTGTTCATTCACCAATCACCCCTTTCTGTTGTGATTCATAGATTTCTCTATAAATAGGGGAAATTTTTAATAATGTTTCATGGTCTCCCAATGACTCAATTTTCCCTTCATGCAATACTATAATCCTGTCTGCATGTTGAATGGATGATATTCTTTGAGCAATTATTATAGTAGTTATCTCACTCAGTTCATTCTTGAAAACTTCTTGTATTTTAGCATCTGTAGCCATATCCACTGCACTTGTTGAATCATCCAGAATTAATATTTTAGGAGATTTTAACAGGGCCCTAGCAATAGTAAGCCTTTGTTTCTGGCCACCAGAAAAATTTTCTCCACCCTGTTCGACTCTATGGTCAAGCCCATCCTCATATTTCGATACAAATTCCCAAGCTTGAGCATGCTTTAAAGCTCTAATTATTTCTTCGTCTGTGGCATTTTCATTTCCCCATTTCATATTTTCACGAATAGTTCCAGAAAACAGGGTATTTTTTTGCAATACAAAGGCCACTTGATCCCTCAAAGCCTTAATATCGAAATTTCTAACATCTACTCCACCAACATAAACTGCTCCTTCTGTCACATCATATAACCTTGGAATTAATTGTACCAGGGTAGACTTGGAAGAACCTGTAGAACCAATGATTCCTAAGGTTTCCCCAGTTTCTATTTTAAAGCTAATGTTTCTTAGAGTCTTTTCGTTGCTTCCAGGATATAGGAAACTTACATTCTCAAATATTATTGAGCCATCTTTTAATTCCTTTTCAGGTTCTGAAATTTCCTTTATTTCAGATTCAGTATTTAGTACTTCTAAAATCCTCTGCATGGAAGCAGAACCACGTAAAAACTGCATAAAAAACATTGAAATCATCATAAGAGAAATCATTACTTGAGTTATATAAGTAATGAAGGATATTAATTCACCACCACCTAAGCTACCTAATACAACTTGATGGCCACCAAACCATAATACAGCCATTATTGTAGAATATATAATAAGGTTTAATATTGGCATTAGTAGTATTACAAGTGATATGGCTTTCAATGCAGTATCCCTTAGGGAGTCATTTCTTTCTTTGAATCTTTCTTCTTCATGTTTTTGTCTATTAAAAGATTTTACAACTCTTATACCTACTAGGTTTTCTTGGATTATGGCATTTACCCTGTCTACACGTCCTTGTAACTTTAAAAACAAGGGCCTTGCCTTGTACAATATTATCGTAATTGCTCCTGCTGTAACAGGAATTGCCACCATAAATACCCTTGCTAAGGATGAATTAATTGTAAATGACATAATTAGGGCAAATAATAGCATAAATGGTGCTCTTATTGCCATACGAAGGCTCATCATAGTTACTTGACCAATTGTATTACAATCATTGGTAAGTCTAGTAATTAAAGATGAAACCGTAAATTTATCAAGGTTTGCAAAGGAAAAAGCCTGAACCTTTTTAAAGGTCTCATTCCTTATTTCAGCTGCAAATCCGAAGCCTGCCCTAGCTCCACAATGGGCACTTAAAACACCAAAAGCCATACCCAAAAGGGCAGCTAAAATCATTAAAAGGCCGATCTTTAGAATATAATCTATGTCTCTATTGGCAATCCCAACATCAACTATTAATGACATTAGGTAGGGTATGACAATATCTGCAATAACTTCTAATATCATGAATATTGGGCTAAGAATAGCATAAACCTTATATTTTTTCATTAAAAGTAATACTTTATTCAATTTACCCCTCCTCTTCCATCTAATTTTTGTCTACATTGTTATTTATCTTGGATAAATTATCATTGATTTTTATCAAGGCAGCAAATAGTTTTTCAAGTTCTTCTTCATTGAAGCCTTGGAAAATATCTTGGTATACTTTGATTACATATTCCTTATAATCATCAATCATAGCCTTACCTAAATCTGTTATAACTAATCTGTTATATCTCATATCTGCTTCTAATGGAACTTGCTTAAGCATATTTGAGCTTATTAACCTCTTTACTACTATACTCATAGCCCCTTCTGTAAATCTCATTTGCTTAGCCAATTCCTTTTGGCTTGCCTCTGGGTTATTATCTATTTTCATAATTAGAAATAACTGCCCAAAGGTTAAATCATATTCATCTATTTTTTGCTGTAAGATTTGAACTATCTTCTGATGAGTTTCTTTAAGTTGCAAAGCAACATCTGTTTCAATCATGCCTACTCCTCCAATTACTTTAACGGTAAAGTATTATTTAAGCAATGTCAATATTATAAACCTCTTTTATAAGAAATGTCAATGTTTTTATAATGTTATTAAATGGCCTTTATTATACCCCTCTAACTTATTTACCAATAAAATAAGCCCTTGTTTAAAGAGCTTTTATTATCCTAAAATTGAGAGTAAAAAAATTCAATAATACTCTTTGAAATACGTTCTGCAATTTCATTTTGATGGTCACTATCTAATAGGAGTTTCCTATCTAGTTCATTTGAGATAAATCCTGTTTCAATTATCACCCCTGGTGGTATGCTATTAAATAAAATAAAATAGTTTCCAGGGGTTGAACTATATCCTATATTAATGTCCATTTTTTCATAGGCAGATAGCTTATTCAAATTGGTTTGAATCTTCTCTGCTAAGTCTTTTCCTTCCTCACTTTCTTCGTGATAAAAGACAATAGGTCCTAATTTTTTTGGATTTTTTATATAATTAACATGTATACTGATAAAAATATCTGCTTCACTGTCATTAATTATTTTCACCCTATTATTTAAATCTTCACGATGGCGATTCCTACTATTTACATTATTATCTAGAGAATCATCAGTTTCTCTAGTCATAATTACAGTCCCACCTCTTTTTTCTAGTTTTTCCTTAAGTTTTAATCCAATTTCCAAATTTATATTTTTTTCTAGAATACCTTCAAAATTTGTTCCACCATCTATTCCACCATGGCCTGGATCTATTACTATTACTTTGTTTTTTAGAATCTTATATCGACTGAAGCTCATTGCTTTTTTTATGGGATTTGAAGGTAATAGAGCGAAAATGAGTATAGTAATTATAAATGCAAATATGGAATAAGTTCTCTTTTTCTCCATAAAGGTATAAGAAGTAGGTATTTTCATGCTATCACCCCTTTAATTTAATAGCTAATATAAATTCAAAAAATATTCATATAATAATGTATTCATGATAATTTGAAAATAATACCAACTAAAAGCACCCTTTTTTTAATAGGGTGCTAAAGTTTAGTAACTTATATCATGCTTTAAAAAACTTCCATTCCTTAAATCATCATAGGCCTTGAGTAATTCTTCCTTGGTATTCATAACTATTGGACCACCCCAAGACACTGGCTCTCTAAGGTACTTAGAACTAATAAATAATACTTGAGCATTTTTATCTGTAGCTTTAATTTCAACCATATTTCCTTCTGTCAATTTAACTGCTGTTTTTTCTTTTACCAACTCTCCTCCAATATATGCATCTCCTAACAGTGTAAATACCATAATTGAACGGTCTTCTTCTGTTTCTAATACTAGAGAAGCTTGGGGATTAAGATGTATATCATAGTAGTCTAAAGGTAAGTATTTGCTTATAAATCCTTCATAATCTTTATACTTACCTGCAAGAAGTCTTATCTTTCCATTTTCTAGTGGTATCTCTTTTATTTCACCATTCTTGATTGCCCTATAAGCTGGTGGGACCATTTTATCCTTAGCTGGTAGATTTAACCAAAGTTGCACTCCTAACAGTCTCTCTGAAGCTGGAAGTTTTTCCTCATGTAAAATACCTGAGCCTGCAGTCATCCACTGGACTTCTCCATCTCCAATGGTATCTTCATTACCTAAACTATCCCTATGGGTCATTTTACCTCGATATACATAACTGATGGTCTCTATGCCCCTATGGGGATGGATTGGAAATCCTGCTGTATAGTCATCTGGATTTGTACTGTCGAAGGAATCCAACATCAAAATAGGATCATAGTCATCAATGGTAGAATGACCTAAAACCCTTACTAGACTAACACCTGCACCATCCTTAGTCCTAAAGCCCGTAACCTGCTTTTTTATTTTTCTTTTCATTTCCTTAACTCCTTTTTATTATCATATATTACTTATATACCTTAAAATTAGGCTTTTAAAAATAATATTTTTTATGCAAAATTCCTAGAACAAGTTAATAAATCAAAAAACCCTTGTAATCACCAAAGATTACAAGGGGTACAGGAATATATCAAAACTATTTACTTAACCTTAGATTTTTGAATTTCATAGCCCATTCTATTAATTGCATCTTCTATTTCTCCTATTGATACTTTATCTTCATCAAAATCTAATTTAACCTTACTTGAGTTAAATGATATCTTTATAGTTTCTTTATCTATACCATCTAGGGCTTTTAACGCACCTTCAATTTTTTGTGTACATGATGGACATGCTAAGGTTTCCAATTGTATTGTTGCTGATTTCATAATGTACTCTCCTTTCATAGGTTTCTATTTTTTCTCATTTCCTATCACTATATTTTTATTTTATCATATTTAGTCTAATAAAACTTTGATTTGCATCAAATTTTTACCTTAATCTATAACTTAATAATCTCATACCATTTAGTATTACAGCTAAAATACTACCTTCATGTACTAACATTCCTATTGACATATTCATCCATTCACTAAATATTAGGCTGGCTAGTAATATTAAAACAACTCCTACAGCTATGACTATATTTTGCTTCATATTTCTTGCTGTAGCCTTAGTCAAGCCTAGGGCATGGGGCAAACGACTAAAGTCGGAGTTCATTAATACTACATCTGATGTTTCTATAGCCACATCTGTACCACTTCCCATGGCAATACCAATATTAGCCAATGCTAGGGAGGGACTATCATTAACGCCGTCTCCAACAAAAGCTACAATTCTGCCCTCTTCTTCAATCAATTTCTTAATATAGGCTGACTTATCTTCAGGCAACATATTTCCATGGGCTTCTGTTAGTCCTAGTTCTCTACTAACTACATCAACAGTTCCTTGATTGTCTCCTGATAACATGATAAGGTTTTTTACTCCTAATTTCTTTAATTTTTGTAGATCTTCTTTAACTCCAGGTCTTATCTGGTCGCGAACGCCCATTAAAATCTTTAATTCACCATCCACTGAAGTCAGTACTAGGGAGTTCCCATTCTTTTCGAAACGTTTTATATCAGCCCTTGCTTTCTCACTAATCCTAACATTTTCCCTTTCCATTAAGGCCACATTACCAACAGCTAGCCTATGGCCATTGACATTAGCAACAATACCCTCACCTTTTATAACTTCTGTATTTTCAACTGGAGAAATAGTGGTTTCACCTATTTCTTCTAAGACTGCTTTTGCCAATGGGTGGTCCGATTCCCTCTCAACACTAGCAAGATAACCTAATACTTCATCTATATTATCACCATAATATTCCTTATCAGCAACAGATGGGTTTCCAACTGTCAAGGTCCCTGTTTTATCGAATACCATGGTGTCTACTCTACTAAAATCTCCAATTACCTCACTACCTTTTAATAAAACTCCATGACGGGCTCCATTTCCAATTCCTGCAACATTGGATACTGGTACTCCAATAACTAAAGCACCTGGACATCCGAGCACTAATATGGTAATAGCCAATTCTATATCCCTTGAGAATAACCATACTATAATAGCAATAACAAGTACTGCTGGTGTATAATATTTGGAAAACTTATCTATAAACCGCTCTGCTTCAGACTTAGAATCTTGCGCTTCCTCTACTAATTCTATAATTCTACCGAAAGTTGTATCTTCACCTACCCGATCAGCTACAATTTGAATGGTTCCATTATCTAATATTGTACCTGCATAAACATTAGAGCCTTTTTCCTTTGCAACTGGAATGGATTCTCCAGTAATACTGGCTTCATTGATACTAGCTTCTCCTACTATAACCCTACCATCAACAGGAACTTTTGCCCCAGTTTTTACAAGTAAAATGTCACCTTCGTCTACATCATCTATATCTACTTCTTCAAATTCTCCATTTTCCATTTGTTTTAAGGCAGTTTCTGGAGCCATTTCTGTTAGTTCTTTTATGGCTGAACGGGTCTTATTTAGTGTTCTCTGTTCTAGATAAGCACCGAACAAGAATAGAAAAGTAACTATTGCTGACTCTTCAAAGTTTTGAATTAGAAATGCACCTAGAACAGCTACAGTAACTAAAACATCTATACTTACTACCTTTACTTTTAAGGCTTGGTAAGCTTGGATAGCTATAGGTGCTGCACCTAAGATAGAGGCTAGAATTAAGGACCATATGAAGACATTAATATTATTCAATGCAAACTTACTAAAAAACCCAAATCCAATCAAAATACCATTGATTAAAATAATCTTATTTTTATTACTTAATATATATCTTTGCATACCCCCACTCCTTTCCTAATTTCTTCTTTGGAACTTATTCATAGGCCTTATCTAGTTCTTCCAACATGTTATAAACTGCTTCATAGGTTTCACATACGTCTTCTGGAATAGTATAGTTGTCAGTTATTTCTCTTAATCTTTTAAATTCATTTTCTAAATCTGGTTTATCTGAGTTATCATCTTTAATCTTAACTTTGATTTCATTTAATATATTTTGAACATCGTGAAATTCTGGATGGCTACCACCATGTACCCTAGCTACCACCGGTACATAGAATTGTAGTTTTTTAAAGTTTCTTTTTTTTACCTCATTGAATTTTTTCATTATATATTCCTCACTTTCATTATTCTTTCTTTTATCTTTTATTCTATGTACATTTTAGCATGGTTTTCATCCAAAAAAAATGACCTAGGTCAAATAATTTAATTTTTATTAAGAAACCCATAGAATTTTATCTATGGGTCTTTAAAAACATCTTTTTATTTCTAAGTTAGAACAATTAGCTCTAAGATATATGCTATAAGTCCAGCAATTAAGCTTAATGGAATGCTATAAATTGTCTTCTTAATTGTAAACTCTACTCCAAAAAATCCAATCTCAAATGGCGTCTTACTTAAGCTTAAAAGTGACCATCCAGTAATAATAGATATTATAGTTCCTAGACCAGCACCTGAAACCATCAGGGTAGATACTATTGGGAAAAAAGCATAGGGTCCCATGGCCAATAGCATACCCCCAAAAGTCCCTAAGAATATGCCCTTTAATCCTGCCTCCTTAGACAACCAGTTTTGGACAAACTCCCTTGGAATCATAACCTCTATAATACCAGCTAATATAAAAGCCCCCAGAATTATTGGCATGGTCTTAATAAACTGTTTCAACCCCAATCTCAAACCTTCATACTGTCTACCATTTATCTTCCAATTAATGACTATGAGGACAATGGCAATAATACTAAGAATTACGGTTGTCTGAGTCATCTTTTTCACCTGCTTTCCAAGTATTGTCAAAGGATGGGGTATTTGAGAAGAAACGCAGAACTATGAATCCTACTATAATTGGTATTGGGAGTGTTATTAAATATCTAATCAAAGCAATATTTGGACTGACTAGGCTGGCTTCCAAAGGTATCCGAGAAAAATCAAAGACTTGTTTTCCGAATAAGAATGAAATCAATATGTAGAAAGGTAATTTCTTTTCTCTAAAGCTTGAAATAAAGGGATAGAATATATATGGTCCACCTGGAAAAAGGCCTCCAGCAAAGGCGCTAACAAGTATAGCCTTTATACCACTGAATTTTTGTAACCATTTTTCTACAATATCAGGAGTCAATAATACATTTAATTGGCCTATAATTATAAAAGATGCCAGGAGCATTAAGAATGATCTGTATGCAGTAGTAATTGATATATTAAGTCCTTGTAAAATCATATTACTTCCACCTACAAAAAAAGCCATTATTAATAAAATAGCTACTGCTACATAAATGATGATAAGAGACTCTTTCATATTTCACACCCCTTCACTATTTTTAATAAAGCTTGGCTATAGGATAATATAATTTTGTAATTAATGCAAATGGATATCCATAATAAATTATAAGTTAATTCCGTGGGAAGATGCAAAAATTCCTATATTCTTCATAAAGTAATTTTGTATTCTTACTAATCTTGAAGGCTTCATATAATATAAAAATGCAGATAGTATTTAAATTTACTATCTGCAAAATGTAAACTCACCATATTTATGCTATTTTTCCTTTGTATATAGACCTTACTAACTCCTCAAACTTACTAGTTAAATGAGGTGGACTCCATTCTGGGCTTCTACAAATAAATATATAATCAAAATTTTCTTCAAAAATAGGCCCAATATCTGTTGTATTTTCAAAGGGAAATTCTCCTTCTAGGCTATATATCTGTGAATCTTCCCTTCTAACCCATTTTACTTTAGTATTTGGTCTCTCCTCAATAATCCTCCTTAACCAATTACCACAATTGAAATTATCTCCCCCACTATAATAATGATAGTAGTCATGATGGAAATCAATATTTACTATCTTTAATTGTGAACTCCAAGGTATTCTATCTATTATTTTCCTAATGGATTTATGGGAGTCAGCTACATGGAACTTGTTCTTATGGATATTTGATAATGCCAAAAATTCTTTCAAAATGTAATAATCTTTTATTACTCCTACATCTCTTAGCTTGGGATGTCTTAAATATCTTTCCTTCCACATAAGCTTTAGATTAGCCTTAGATATTCCATCATTTCCTTTAGGAAAATATAGGTCCCTTTCTTCAGAAGTAATATCTATAAAATAATCAAAATCAATACTTAATATCCCAACCATAATATCCCCCCTAGTTTATTAAAACCATATTAAGATTGGAAAATATTGATATTGCCCTTTATTCTTCCTTGCTTTCATCCAAAGCTATCTCTATTTTTGGTATTACTATAATTATTCTAGTACCAATATTCACTCTACTAAGAACTTCAAAATGTGCCCCATGCCTTTCAATTATCCATTTAGCAATTGACAAACCTAAACCTGACCCACCTGTTTTTCTAGCCCTAGATACATCTGACCGATAAAAACGGTCAAAAATATGAGGTATATTTTCTGGAGCTATTCCAATTCCATTATCTTGGACAGTAATGTGAACTAAGTCATTTTCAGTACTAACTCTAAGTTTAATCTGACCACCTTCAGGAGTATATTTAATACTATTATCTACAAGTACTCTTATAGCTTGCTTAATAAGCTGTTTATCGGCATTAATATAGGCTGGACCATTTAGGTCTAGATCAAAACTATGATTTGGGTCTATCATTTCTGCTTCACGGCCTATTTCATCAACTATATTACATACATCAAAATCTTCCCTGTGGAGTTGGATTGTTTCATTATCTCCTCGGGCTAGGAAGAGTAATTGCTCTACTAATTCCTTCATATGCTGTGTCTCGCTTTTAATAGCATCAATTGATTCTTGCATAGTTTTTTCGTCCCTTTTCCCCCAACGATCAAGTAAATTAACATACCCTTGTATTACTGATATAGGGGTCCTAAGCTCGTGGGAGGCATCTGAAACAAACCTTACCTGTGACTGATAGGAATCATTAATACGATTTAACATATCGTTTATGGCAAAGGCCAATTCCTTAAGTTCTTCTTGTGAACTATCAATTGATATTCTCTTGTCTAATTTATTTGCATCAATACTGCTAATTACCCCAGCTAAATCCTTTATCTTTTTGTCATCCATTTTTATTCCTAAGGATGAAACTTCTTGATGCAGATTTTTCGCTGTTTCAGTAAGATCATATAGGGGTTTAAGAGTTTTCCTAATAATTTTTGTTCCTTTGCTGAATTCAACAATTAAAATAATCAATTGAAATACTAGTAAAATGACAAATAGGCTTAAGAATAATTTTAAATCATAGCCTACTAGATATGCAATTTGATAAGGTTTACCATTAATACTTGTGGTTACCATGTACCTGATTGACTCTAGGTCTTCAATAAAGTTTACTCCCTTGTTTATATCCGGTGACCCTATGCTCCTTTTCCAGTCATTCCCCTTTGGCAGGTATCTTTCGATTATCTCGGGTAAATCAAAGCCCTCTAATGCTTCTATTTCTTCAGAAACAATGTATTTCCCAAAACTTTTAGATATTAATGGTGAGTCTTGTGGAGTCATTTCTACCATCTCTACCATTGTATTTATGCCATTATTTGCATTCCAAAAAATAACAAAAGTGCCCATAATAAAAATTAGGACATTTATAGCTAGAAAACCTGAAAGTAATCTTAGAACCATTCTTGCATTGAGTTTCAATACTAGAGATGATCGGATTTTTGTTGTAATATTTGTTGAACCTGAACTTGTATTATTCATCTTTAATCACATACCCTACTCCACGAACAGTTTGAATAAACTTCAAGCCAAAGGGTTCCTCAATCTTTGCACGAAGATATCTTATATATACGTCTACTGCATTAGTATCTCCTGCAAAATCATAACCCCATATTTGTTGGAGTATAGTCTCCCTACTTAAAACTATATTTTTATTTTCTAATAAATATTGGAGTAAATCAAATTCTCTTTTCGTTAAATCAATCAAGTTTTCATCCACTATTACTTCTCGCCTTATAGGGTCCAGGGTCAATGAGCCAACAGAAAGCTCTGATGAACCTTTCATAACATTGCTATTATTCCTTTTCCTAAGAGCCACCCTAATCCTTGCAAGTAATTCTTCAATTGCAAAGGGTTTTGTAATGTAATCATCTGCTCCACCATCTAGTCCTGTAACCTTATCAACTACAGCATCCCTAGCAGTTAGCAAAATAATAGGTATATCAGAAACCCTACGAATTCTTCTTAAAACTTCGATTCCATTTAACTCAGGTAGCATTATATCCAGTAAAATAAGGTCAAAGGGTTGGCTTGATGCAAGCTCCAACCCTTCCCTTCCATTAAAGGCTTTTTCTACATCATAACCTTCATATTTTAATTCTAGCTCAATGAAGCGGGCAATTTTTTCTTCATCTTCAATTATTAGAATCTTCTCCATTAGACTTCTCACCTTTTACTTCATTTTTAAATTTCTCAGCTGCTTCTGCAACTGAATCCATGGCTCGGTTAACATTTTCTTTTCCTAAATCTGGACCTATGAACTTATACTTGTATCCGAAGAATAAACCTACTATTATTAGGGGAATGGTAATCCAGAATGTGAATACCAACAATATCACTAGTACAGTTACCGGTATTGACATTACCTTTTCTTCGCCTTTAATTACTAAAAAGCTATTTTTATTACCCCTGTCTATAAGTTCACCACACCATCTAAAAAACCTACCTATAAGCTCTCCAAAGCTGGCACCATCTCCACTGTTGCCTTCCACTTTTTCACAAGGCTCTATATCCTTCTCATTGGAATCTTGTTTCCCATCTCTAGAGTTGTAGTATCCGCCTTCTGGAGCCTTTATGCGATTTTCCTTTTCTAGCTTGACAATAGCCTCTAGGACATCACCATTGGTTTCTTCTAAAACTGCCTTTGCCTCTTCATATGAAATATTTGCATATTCTCTTAATTTTTCTACTTGTTCCAAAGTAACCATATTAAAACCTCCTATCTTTAATATGGTTTTAGTATAGCGAAATAGTCTTTAAATACTGTTTGAGAAAGATTAAAATTTGATTAAAATTTAAATATATTTCATTAATTACTGTTTATATTCTTTCATAACTTTACCTTTATTTTATCAAACCCTCTATATATATACAACACAAAGCATAATTATATTATCCATCCTTAAAAATTTTGTATTAATTGCATCAATACAAAATTGGCTCCTATAAAGATATTTAATTATTCTTTCCTATATCATGATGATATAATTAAAAATAACTGAAAATTATTATAGGTTTGGAGGGGAAAAATGGATATTAAAACTAGTGTAGAACTTATTGAGTCTTATTTAGATTTAGACAGGAAACCAGTAGGAATTAAGTTTTTCTTTGATAAAAAGGAGTTCGAAAATCTTGAAATCCCTCAAAGGGACCGTAAGGTAACTTATTGCAACTCTGTCCAACTGGCAAGTAAAGGTAAGGCCATGAAGCTTACTAAGGAAAACCAAGCTTGCCCTAATGGAGCAATGGCCTTGAAGATGAGGGAAATACCTGAACCAATGGCAAGTGGAAAAGCAAGGTTCAGTAAAAATATTTATCATGATGTGGAAACCTCAAAAAGCATTAGTGATGAAATGCTATTTTTAAAAGAAGAGCCAGCTGGTATAGCTGTTATGCCTCTAGAAAATTTTGAGATAGACCCTGATGTTGTAGTAGTTGTAAGCAGCCCTTATAATGTAATGAGACTGATACAAGGCCATGGCTATTTTAACGGTTATACTAACAATTTGAGAACTGTTGGATTACAAGCTGTTTGCCAAGACTTAACTACATATCCATATAATACTAAGGATATTAACATTACCTTATTATGTCCAGGAACTCGCCTAGTTGCTAATTGGAAAGAAAATGAAATTGGAATTGGAATCCCTTTTGAAAAATGGTTTGAAGTGGTAGAAGGAGTTAAGCAAACAACTAATCCTTTTGAAAGAAATAAAAATAAGGAAGGAATTAAAAATAGACTAGAAAAACGTGGCTTTGATGCTAGTGGTATCAAATTCAATGAAAATTATGATGATGGTTCTTATAGTGGTGGAAAAATCCAAGTTAGTAAATAAGGATGGTTAGCTATGCTAACCATCCTTTATTGTTAAACTTATTAAAAGGCAGGACTACTTGCCCAGCTATAATTATCAATTAAAAACTGTCTTACCTTATCACTAGTTACATGTTTAATCAAGACTTTTACTTTCTCACTATCCTTATTATCATTTCTTGCAACTAATGAAATAGCATATCCCTCAGTAACTTCGTCTTGCTTTTCAACATATAATCTTTCCTCATCACCAATTAGTTCTAAGCTTTTTGCATAGGTTGGGTACATAATGGCAAGGCCCGTTTCTGTATATCTTTGGGCTAAGCTGGTTAAAGGTACTTGGTCACCTAATTGTAAGTTCTTAGGATTAGACTCTATGTCATCAGGAGTTAACCCAATTGTCTTATTGTCTTTAAATGTTAGCAAACCAGCTTGACCTAACAGATATAAGGCTCTGCTTAAATTTGTAGAGTCATCTGGCAAGGTAATACTTGCGCCACTTGGTATTTCATCAATTGTAGTAAAGTCCTTTGAGTATAAAGCAAAAGTAGCATGGTATATAGGCTTTACAGTCACTAAATCTGAGTTATTAGCTTGGTTAAATGATTGTAAAAAATAATCGTGTTGAATCATGTTTGCATCTAATTCTTTGTTGAATAAAAGATTATTAGGGGCTTGATAGTCAGAGAATTCATGGATAACTAGTTCATAGCCATCTTCTTTTAAATCATCCTTAATTAGCTGTAAAATATCTTTCATAGGATAGAAGGCAACTCCAACATGGATTTCATTGTTATCCTGAGCTTTGTTTTCTCCGCATCCCACCATAGGAACAATCATCAATAAAATAGCCAATGCCAATACAATTTTTTTCATCCTTATCATCTCCTTATCTTTTGTCGCTTATTTTTGCTATTAAATTTCCACCTGCTTGAATAATTTGAACTAGTAGAATCATTAGTATGATAATAATCCACATTAGTTTGTAATTAAAGTTGTAATAGCCTTCACTTATTGCCAAATACCCTAAGCCACCACCACCTATTATACCCATAACAGTGGAGTAGGATAACAAGCTAATAATTGTAGAGGTAAAGCTTAAAATTAAACCTGACCTAGCCTCCCTTAATAAAAAATGAATAAAATATTGTATAGTGTTTGCCCCTAAAGCATAGGAGGTTTCATAAATATTTTTGTTTACATCTAATAAGTCTTGTTCTGTAAAACGAGCAAATATGGATATTCCAATTAAGCTTAAAGGAATCTTAGATGCATGAACCCCAAAACCAGTCCCTAAAATCAACCGATTAAAAGGGATCATAACAATAATAAATAATATAAAAGGGATTGAACGGGTGATGTTTATTAAACTGGAAACAATAAAATAAATTTTATTATTTCTATATATACCATCTGACCGAGTTATAAATAGGATAAATCCGAGGAATAGCCCAATGATAAGGGAAATTATCATTGCAGTAAATATCATATCCAGGGTTTCATAAAAAGCTATAAAGATTTCTTCCTTGAAGTTTATAAAAGTTTCTACATATTGTTTAATCATCACCTAATAAAGCCTCCTTATAGGAAACTGGTTTTATTTCTTTTGTTTTTAAAGATATAATATCTTCAATCCTTCCATTTTCTATAATGGCTACTCTATTACATAAGGCCTTAATTACAGAAATATCATGGGATACTATAACTATGGTTGTTCCAAATTTTTCATTAATGTCTTTTAATAGCCTTAATATTTCAAAACTCATCTTATCATCAAGAGCTGATGTAGGCTCATCACAAAAAATAATCTTAGGATTAGTTATCAATGTACGTGCAATTGCTACTCTCTGTTTTTGTCCGCCAGATAGGGTACGTATGGTGGACTGGTGAAAATCTTCTAAGCCAACAAAAGATAATAATTCCTTTGCTCTGTTTATATTTTCTTTTTTGCTTCCTTTCCTAATTTTTGTTGGCAATAAGACATTGTCTATCACATTAAGATTGCTCAAAAGATTAAATCCTTGAAAGATCATGGATGTATCCTTTACCAACTGATGTCTTGTCTTCCTATTTAGTTTCTCACCCATTAAATATATATTCCCATCATCAGGTTTAATAAACCCATTCATCAATCTTAAAATAGTAGATTTACCACTACCTGTTTCTCCAACTAGTCCAAAGATTTCTCTCTTATAAATGGATAAGTTTATATCTTTAATAACTGTATTTTCTTTTCCATTTATCTCAAACTTTTTTGACACATTTTCTAATCTTATCATTTGTTCACCTGCTTAAAAAGATGTAAACTTTTATCTTAATTTTTTCATAGTACTTATTATAACCCAATTTTAAAAATAGCTCAATTATTTACATTAGGATACTAAAATCGGATTTTTTTATACAATATATTCATACCAATCACTTTTCATCATAAAACATTTTTCTATAAAGCTAGTAATATAAAAACTTCTAATTACTTTCATATGATTTTGTGTTAAGATATTATATGGTAATTAGTATATGCTTAAGCCTACTATCCCCCCTGCTTAAACTTTTAATCAAGATTAAATACTGATTACATAAAACAGGAAGTATAAGGAGGACAAACACTTTGACAGAAGGAAAAATTTCAAAAAAAATATTATTATTTGCATTTCCAATTTTTTTAGGTAACCTATTTCAACAGCTTTATAATGTTGTTGATTCCCTAGTAGTTGGTAATGTCCTCGGTAAGGAAGCGCTAGCAGCTGTAAGCTCGACTGGAAGTCTAATATTTTTAATTGTAGGTTTTTTAGGAGGAATATTTGTAGGTGCATCTGTTATAATTTCCCACCATTATGGCGCTAAAGACAAGGAAAAACTCTCCATTGCAGTTCACACTACTATTGCAGCTGGATTTGTTGCTGGAATTATTATAACTATTATTGGGGTAGGGTTTACACCCTGGTTCCTTAGGTTAATGGGAACACCTGACGATGTGTTTGGAAACGCTGTAGCATATCTTAGAATATACTTCGCTGGCGGAATTTTTATGGTTATGTACAATGCCTGCTTAGGTATATTTCAAGCAATTGGGGACAGTAAACGACCTCTTTATTATCTAATTTTAGCAGCAATAATAAATGTTATATTAGACATATTATTTGTAGCTGTGTTAGGCTTAGGTATAGAGGGTGCAGCTTTAGCAACAATTATCTCCCAATTTGTTAGTGCAATTCTTGCATTTATTAAGCTAACAAGGATTGAGGAGTGCTATAAGATATATATAAGAAAAATAAAAATTGATTTTGATATGCTTAAAAAATTGATGAAAATGGGTATACCTACGGGCGTTCAAAACTCTGTAATTGCTCTTGCTAATGTGATAGTACAAACTAATATTAATAGCTTTGGATCTGTTGCAATGGCAGGCAGCGGTAGCTACTCAAAGCTTGAGGGGTTTTCTTTTTTGCCTATTACTAGCTTTAGTGTTGCTCTTACTACATTTATAGGACAAAATATTGGGGCAAAAAAATACGAACGGGCAAAAAAAGGGGCTCGTTTTGGGCTAATAGCAGGTGTTTCTTTAGCTGAAATTGTCGGAATAATAATATGGATATTTGCACCAGTTTTTATTAGATTCTTTAATTCGGAACCAGAGGTTATTAAATATGGAGTTATGCATGCTAGGACCACAAGCTTGTTTTACTTTCTCCTAGCAATTTCCCATTGCCTTTCAGGTATACTTCGTGGGGCTGGTAAAACCAAGATTCCTATGTATGTAATGTTAATAAGCTGGTGTCTTATAAGGATAAGTTACATTACAATAATGGTAAGAATAATACCAGATATAAGAGTGGTATACTGGGCCTATCCTTTAACTTGGTCTATCAGTTCCATAATATTTACTATTTATAATAAAAAGACAAACTGGCTATCATCCTATGAAACATCTGATAATATATGATATAAATTTTAAGCTGCAGTTGGACTTATAATACCTTAGACAAAAATTCTATTGTTCTTGGATTTTGTGGGTTTTCAAATAATTCCACTGCAGTATTCTCTTCAACTATCTCCCCTTCTGCCATAAAAATTACCCTATCTGCTACTTCTTTTGCGAAAGCCATTTCGTGGGTGACTACTACCATGGTCATACCTGTTACAGCTAGGTCCTTCATCACCTTCAGTACTTCCCCAACCATTTCAGGATCCAAGGCTGATGTAGCCTCATCAAAGAGCATAATTTTAGGCTCCATAGCAAGAGACCTGGCAATGGCTATTCTCTGCTTCTGTCCACCTGATAATGAACCAGGATATGAGTCCTTCTTATCTAACAAGTCCATAGTTTTTAGTAGGTCTATGGCCTTGTCCTCTGCTTCCTTTTTAGACATTCTCCCTGTTAGTATTGGAGCTAAGGTGATATTTTCAAGGACTGTTTTATGGGGAAATAGGTTAAAATGTTGAAATACCATTCCTATATTTTGTCTTAGCTTATCTATATCTTTGCCAGACTTGGCTAGGTTCTTCCCATTAATATATATATCACCAGATGTTGGCTCTTCTAAATAATCAATACACCTTATTAGGGTGCTTTTCCCTGAACCAGAAGGTCCTATTAGGGCAACAACTTCACCCTCTTTAACCTCCATGTTAATATTCTTTAGTACCTGTTTTTCATTAAAAAATTTGTTTAAATTTTCAACTTTAATCACTATATGATAATCTCCTTTCCAAGACTCCTACAAGTTTTGATAGGCTAAATGTAAGTACAAAGTATATTGCGGCTACAATGACTAATGGATCGAAAGCTTTATAGCTACTGCTTTGGACTATTTTTGATGCATGCATTAAGTCTAATACTCCTATTGTTGAAGCAACTGCAGTTTCCTTTATTAAAGTTACAAATTCATTTCCTAATGCAGGTAATATATTTTTTATAGCTTGAGGCAATATTATATACTTCATAGTTTGGCTACTGGAAAGGCCCAAGCTCCTACTGGCTTCCCATTGACCCTTATCTACTGACTGTATACCTGAACGTATTATTTCTGCTACATAGGCAGCACTATTCAGTGAAACTGCTATAAGGGCAGCTATAAAACTATTCATATCTACTCCAAATAATACATAGCTTCCAAAATAGACTAAAGCGATTTGAACCATCATTGGGGTCCCGCGAAACACTTCAATATAGGCCGTTGAAATAGCCTTTAGTAGTCTAAATTTTGAAAGCCTTAGGAGGCTCAATAGGCCTCCTAGGCTAGTACCTATTATCAATGAGAATAATGATAACATTATTGTTGTTTTTATACCTATCATATAGTACTGTTTATATTCTACAAATAGTTCAAGTATCTCCACTAACCTTCCTCCTAATTATAAAGTTCAAAGGCTTCTAAAAACCACTCTTCAACCAAACCTTTAGCCTTTGCATCAGCTATTATTTCATTTAGCTTTTCTGTTAGTCCATCATTCCCTTTTTTAAGGGCTATAGCTACACCTTCAGAGCCACTATCAATGCTAATTCCTTCAACCACCAATAAGTCATCATTTGCCTTTGAAAAGGACTTAGCAACAAATTCTTCCATAATAGCACAATCAATCTTTTTAGTCTTTAGATTCATAACTAGTTCTGGGTTAGAAGTCAAGCTCAATACATCTGCTCCTTCTATGTTTGTGCTTGCAAACTCCTCTTGGGTTGTTCCAAGTTGCACTCCTACACTTTTTCCATTTAAATCTTCTGTTGTAGTAATATTTGAAGCATTGTCTTTATGAATTAAGACAGTATGTTTAGATTCATAGTAAATATCTGTAAAGTTAGCTTCTTCTAACCTTTCAGGGCTTGGATTCATGGCTGCAATTACTATATCTAACATTCCAGTGGATAATCCACCTAACAGTTTGTCAAAATCCATATCTCTTATTTCAAGCTCTACCCCAAGTTCATCTGCTATATATTTTGCAAGCTCAATATCAAAACCAACGATTTGGTCAACTCCATCTACCATAACATGAGTTTCAAATGGTGGATAATCTGCACTTGTTCCTAATACAATTTTCCCTTTATTTTTGATTCCTTCTAGAGAATAGCTTTCCACTTCAGAGTTCTTCTTATCTATATTTGCTTCATTACCTTTACCACATCCAGCTAGTAGGCTAGCTGTTAAAAGCACTAATACCAATAATAAACTGATTTTCTTTTTCATATCCTACACCTCTCCTTTTCTGCTTTGTATTATTCTTCCTTTTTTTGCAATAAAAAATCCCGTCTCCACACATATAAGAGACGAGAATACCCGCGTTGCCACTCTTCTTGGTTTTATAATAAAACCCAGCTCAACTCAATAAC
>JAAYQJ010000048.1 GCA_012519355.1 Tissierellia bacterium
ACAGTAGATGAAGCCTTAACAGACGGTAGGACTAAGATAATAAATGATATTAGAGAAAACCTAATTGACCTTGTAAACCTATATGACTTAGGAATTTCCATTATTAATGTTAACCTACAGGATGTGGATTTACCAACTTCTCAAGTTGATGCAGCTTTTAAGGCAGTAACAGATGCAAGAGAAGAGAGAATAACTAAAATTAATGAAGCAGAAAAATATAAAAATGAAAAGATTAATCAAGTAGAAGGTGAATTAGCTGCCATATTAAGCAAGGCAGAAGGTGAGAAGATAACCTTAATTGAAAAGGCTAAGGGGGATGTGGCACAGTTTAATGCCATTTACTCAGAGTACAAGAACAATCCAGAAATCACTAGACATAGGCTTACTATACAAGCCTTGGAATTAGCATTTAAAGATGCACAATTAATAATAGTAGATGACTCTGGTGGAACGGTAAAATACCTACCTATTGACAATATGGTTAGAAAGGGAGGGAACTAAATGAAAGATATGACTAAAACAATAAAAAAGATACTATTTATATACTTACCAATATTAATAATTGGATTTATCATACTATCTAATGCCTTTGTAATAAGACCTAATGAATACGGGATAATTAGACAGTTTGGAAAAATTGTTAAGGTTATAGATAGTGAAGGTTTAAACTTTAAGCTTCCCTTTATTCAAACCCTATCAAAGCTTCCAAAAAATGTGTTATTCTATGATGTGCCTGCTACAGAGATAAATACTTATGATAAAAAGAGGATAATGGTAGACTATTATGCTCTTTGGAGAATAACAGACCCTGTCCAAATGGTGGAAACTTTAAAGACTTTAGATGGTGCTGAAGCAAGATTAAGCGACATAATGTATTCAGATGTAAGGAATGAACTAGGTAAGCTAGAATATGGGGCTATAATTAACCCCTTGGATAATCAAAGAGGAAATGTGGATACAATAGTCAAAGATAATATGAATGAAATATTAGGCAAGAATAACTATGGAATAGAAATAGTAGATATACAAATGAAAAGAATAGACCTACCTGAAAGTAATGAGCAATCTGTATATAAGAGGATGATATCAGAAAGGGAGAGTAAGGCTCAGGAGTACCTATCCCAAGGTGATGCGGAAAAAACTAAGATAATGGCTGATGCGGATAGGGAAGTTGCAGAGCTAGTTGCAAAGACTAAGGCTAGAGCCCAAGAGATAGTGGCAGAGGGAGAAAAGGAAGCAGCAAAAATCTACAATGATAGCTATGGCCAAGACCCAGACTTCTTTAAGCTATATACCACATTAAATTCCTATAAGGTTTCTATAGATGGAGAAACCCTCCTAATGATACCAATTGACTCACCATATTTGAAATATTTGACAGGTGAATAATATATAGAATTATTACTATCATAATGGGTATAAGTATAATAATAAAATTTTTAGGAGGTTAAGCCATGGGTTTTAAACTTACAGACAAGGTTACCTGGGTTGGGAAAATCGATTGGGAGTTAAGGACATTTCATGGGGACGAATATTCTACACATAAGGGGTCTTCATATAATTCATACTTAATTAGGGATGAAAAGACAGTACTTATTGATACAGTCTGGGGGCCCTTTGCACAAGAGTTTGTAGACAATTTAAAGAAGGAAATTGACCTAAAGGAAATTGACTATATCATATGTCAACATGGGGAAGTAGACCACAGTGGAGCCTTACCTTTGTTAATGAAGGAAATCCCTGATACTCCAATTTATTGTACATCTAATGGTGTAAAGATATTGAAGGGACACTATCATCAGGATTGGAATTTCGTAGAGGTAAAGACTGGAGATAGTTTGGACATTGGTGAATCTACTTTAACCTTTGTAGAAGCACGAATGTTACACTGGCCAGACAGTATGATGACCTATATGAGTGGAGAAAATATCCTATTTTCAAATGATGCCTTTGGCCAACACTATGCCTCAGATTTAATGTATAATGATTTAGTAGACCAATGTGAACTATATCAAGAGGCCATTAAATACTATGCCAACATACTAACTCCTTTTAGCGCCTTAGTTACAAATAAGATTAAAGAAGTACTAAGCCTAAATCTACCTCTAAATATGATAGCTACATCTCATGGAATAATTTGGAGAGATAATCCAGCCCAAATAGTGGAAAAGTATTTAGAATGGGCAGGTGGATATCAAGAAGAACAGGTGACCATAGTATATGACACCATGTGGAATTGCACCAAGAGAATGGCAGAAGCCATTGCAGAAGGAATTAAATCTGTAAGCAAGGACACAACAGTAAAACTATATAATGCAGCAGAAACAGACAAAAATGATATTATAACACAAATATTTAAATCTAAGGCCTTCTTATTTGGCTCATCCACAGTAAACAAAGGAATAATGAATGCTACAGGAGGACTTCTAGAAATGATTAGGGGTCTTGGATTTAAGAATAAAAAAGCAGCAGCCTTTGGGTCTTATGGCTGGTCTGGTGAGTCTGTAGCCATTATAGAAGAAAAACTTAAAGATGCAAAATTTGAAATAGTTCAAGAGGGAATAAAAGTCCTATGGAATCCTGATGAGGAAGCCATGGAAAAATGTGTAGAGTTCGGTAAGGATTTTGCTAAAAAGCTATAGATAAATTGCCAGGAGATTCCTGGCAATTTTTTTATGATTAAGTCCGGAAACCGGGAAAATCTTTAAAATGGAAAAAAGTTACCTTGAACAAATAATATATAATCTGTTAATATAATATAATATACTAAAAAACAAGTGAAAATTAAGCAGATGGAAATATGGACATCTTTTAGAGAATACCTCTTGTTTCATTAAATAAGTCTATATTGTAACTATAATAAAATTATAAGATGGGAGATAAACATGGATTTAGAAAAAAGAGTTAATGAAATCTTTCATGAATTAGTAGAAATAAGAAGAGACTTCCATATGTATCCTGAACTAAGTGAAAAAGAGTATAGGACTTCTAGTAAGATTTGTGACTACTTAAGTGAATGGGGGATAGAACATATAAAGGGGGTTGCTAAAACAGGAGTTGTTGCCATCATTAGGGGAAAGAAAGAGGGCATAACAGTTGGAGCCAGGGCAGATATAGATGCTTTACCTATAATGGAAGCAAATGTCCTGCCATATAAGTCTCTTAATGAAGGGGTGATGCATGCCTGTGGTCATGACGTTCATACTGCAATCCACTTAGGGGTAGCTAAGATACTGAAGGAAATGGAGGATGAGCTTGAGGGAAATGTGAAGATATTCTTTCAACCTGCAGAAGAGACTGTAGGTGGTGCAAAGTCAATGATAGATGAAGGCCACCTTAAGAATCCTAATGTAGAATATATCTTATCCCTTCATGTAATGCCTCAATTGGATGCAGGTTACATAGAGTTAAAATATGGCAAGCTAAATGCTTCAGCCAATGAATTTTTCATTAAACTTACTGGTAAATCCAGTCATGCAGCCTATCCTGAAGAATCCATAGACCCAGTAGTAGTTTCAGCACATGTTGTACTAGGATTACAATCCATTGTAAGTAGGAATATATCTCCATTAAATTCTGTAGTAGTCACCATAGGACAAATACATGGTGGGGTAAAAAACAATATAATTCCAGGGGAAGTTACAATATCAGGTACCCTGAGAACCTTAGATGAAGAGTCTAGAACTTATGCAATGAAAAGGATAAGGGAAATAGCAGAAAGTACAGCAAGGGCTTATGGGGCAAAGGCTCTTGTAGAATTTGATGAAGACGGCTATCCAGTCCTTATTAATGATGATGAAGTAGTGGATGTCATAAAGGATATAGGAGAAGAAACCCTTGGGAAGGACAAGGTTAGTTTCAAGGAACTTCCAAGTTTAGGAGCAGATGATTTCTCATTTTTCTTAGAAAAGGTTAGGGGGGCCTATTACTTTTTAGGTTGCGGAAACAAATCAAAAAATTGGACTGCCCCCATACATAGTGAAAACTTTAAAGTAGATGAAGAATGTTTAAAAGTAGGTGTCCTATTACAGACTAAGGGGATTTTAAGGCTTTTGAAGATGAGATAAGCTTTAGATTAGAATAAATTATTTTCCGAGAAACCGGAAAATAGTCCCGATAATAGGAAAGATTATTCAGAAAATTTTCATTTGTCTTGAAAGAACTTTGAAAAATACCTATAAGTATCTTGGCATATATTTTGCATTAAATAATTAAAGGACTAACTTAAGAAGGAGATGGAAAGATGAACAATTTTCTATTTGCAGGATGTGATACAGTAGAGTTAGCGAAAAAATATAAAACACCTCTATATGTAATGTCTGAAGATTATATTATAGATAGATGTGCTGAGATAAGGGGAGACTTTTTAGAAAAATATCCTAGGACCATGGCTGTATATGCCAGCAAGGCTTTTTTGACTAAGGAAATGGCAAGGATTATAAAGAGGGAAGGCCTTGGTATTGACGTAGTATCTGGGGGAGAATTGTATACGGCCATAAAAGTTGATTTTCCCATGGACAAGATAATCTTTCACGGAAATAACAAAACCATTGAAGAACTAGAATTGGCAATAGAAAATAATGTAGGCCGAATAGTAGTAGACCATATAGAAGAAATCCAATTAATAGAAGATATAGCTAAAAAACACAAGAAAAAAGTTAAGATATTATTTAGAATAAGCCCAGGCCTAGATATTCAAACCCACAAATATATACAAACAGGCCAAGTGGATTCAAAATTTGGTATTCCCTTAACTGAAGAAACTATAGAAACGGCAGTAAAAAAGGCCTTAAGTATGGAAAATATAGAATTGCTTGGATTCCATTTCCACATAGGTTCCCAGCTTCTAGAAAACGACACCCATATAAAGGCTATAAGGATAATGATAGAATTAATGAAGGTGGTAAAAGACAAATTTGGCTTTATTACCAAGGAGCTAAATACAGGTGGAGGCTATGGGATACATTATGTGGAAGGTGAGAAGAGAAAATCCTTATCTTATTTTACAGATTCTATGATGAAAGAAGTGGAAAAAAGTTGTGAAGATTACGGTTTAGAAAGGCCACTTATCATTATAGAACCTGGTAGGTGGATAGTTGGAGAAGCTGGAATTACCCTATATACCATAGGAGCTATAAAGGAGATTCCTGGAATTAGGACTTATGTTTCCGTAGACGGAGGAATGCCCGACAATCCAAGACCAAGCCTATACCAAGCAAAATATGATGCTGTAGTGGCTAATAAGGTAAATGAAGAAGCTACTGAAACAGTAACCATAGCAGGAAAGTGTTGTGAATCGGGTGATATCCTAATTTGGGATTTAAAAGTACCTAGGCTAGAAAGAGGAGATATCTTGGCAGTCCTATCCACTGGTGCATATAATTACTCCATGTCTAGCAATTATAATAGGATACCTAGACCTGCAGTAGTCATGCTAAAGGATGGAAAAGATAGGTTAATAGTTAAAAGGGAAAGTTATGAAGATCTATTAAGAAATGATATATAGAATTATCCTATAAACAAGGAAAAGGAGTTGATAAGATGAAGGTTTTTATAAGTGTAGACATTGAAGGTATAACCGGTGTTACATCTTGGAATGAAACTGAACTGGGCCACCATGAATATACATGGGCTAAGGAACAGATGACTAAGGAAACCATAGCAGCCTGTGAAGGGGCCTTGGAGGCAGGGGCAAAGGAAATAGTAATAAAGGATGCCCATGATTCTGCTAGAAATCTTGATATATCAGAACTTCCAAAGGAAGCCTCAGTAATAAGGGGATGGACCTCTTCTCCAGAATCTATGATGGCTGGTATAGATGAATCCTTTGATGCAGTAATATTTATTGGCTACCATTCAGCTTCTGGGGAAAATGGAAATCCTCTAGCCCATACCATGGACAGTAAAAAATGCACTTGGTTAAAGATAAATGATGAAATAGCTTCAGAATTTACAATAAATACATTAATAGCTGCATATTATGGAGTACCAGTAGTATTTTTGGCTGGAGATAAGATGCTCTGTGATAATAGTAAAAAACTAGTACCCAATATAGAAACTGTTGCAGTGAAGTCTGGAGTCGGTGGTGCAACATTTAATCTTCACCCTGAAAGGGCCTGTGAACTTATAAAAGAGGGAGTGAAAAAAGCCCTTAATAATCTAGGCCTATGTAAGATTGAACCACCAATAAATCCCAAACTAGAAATTAGATTTAGAGAACATGAGGATGCCCATAGGGCAAAACATTATCCTGGAGCCAAATTAGTAGATGGCTACACCGTTGAATATCAGGCTAAGGATGTCCAAGATCTAATCACTGCCAGGATGTTTATATTATAATAAAGGATAATCACTTTAATTAGCTAATGTAA
>JAAYQJ010000049.1 GCA_012519355.1 Tissierellia bacterium
ACTGGACCAAATAAATAATCTTATAATTGCAAACAAATTCATGTGGATTTATATAAATTGTTCGGTAAAAATATGTCCAAAAAAGTGTTGACATATCATAGTCTATATGATAACCTTAGAAATGATATAAGTGCTATCTACTCTAATGTTGATGATAAATAATCTATCAAGAAATTATTCCAAATGAAGTATTTGATTCTGGTTATAGAATAAGTAAAGAAATTCTTTAGAAGAGGGAGAGGTATCAACCATGTTAGTAATTGCAACTGATAGTATATGGCTTGAACACCACTATATTGCAGATCGTTGGGTAGGAGGGCTAATGCACAATGGGAACCATGGTTTGAAGAAGAATATATATATTCTTCTGATGGGAAATTGCTTTGAAAACCAGATATGAATTATTGAAAGGAGATCAACTATAAAAATTATTAAACATAAGGGGAATTAATATGAAACCAATGAGTTTAAAAAATAAAATTTCTTGGGGAACTATTAGTCTAGGCTTATTTGCTATAATATATTGCTTGTGTAGATTTGCTTTTTTTGATGTTCACCGTATGAAGCAATGGCCAAATCTATTGGCTGTACTTGGCCTGATAATAATAGTTATTGCCTCAATTAGAGGCAGAAGAATACTTTCTATAACAACTATATCCGGATATTTAGCTGGTTTTATTTTGGGAATGGTACTTAACACAGATGGCATAGATCCTGGTGGTGGTAGAACAAATAATGCCTGGATCATATGGGGATCTGTATTTATAATATCAGTAGTCATTGGATTTTTACTAGAAAGGAAATTCAATAATAAATAGTTTTTTGATATTTAGCACTAAGGAAAGATTACTAGTTAAAAAATTATATTTAAATGGATGGTGTTTAAAATGGAAAAAGTAGGAAAGTCAAAGCATAGAAATGATTGTATGATATGCGGTCAAGAATTAATATATTTTGAAGACTATAAGGATTTAGAATGTATGTATTGCCATAATATATTTAAATCTAATGTAACCTGTTTAGAGGGGCATTTTGTTTGTGATGGATGTCATTCAATGGATGCCATTGGCCTAATAGAAAATTATTGTAAGGAAACTGACAAAACTAATCCTATGGAAATGGCCATTGAATTAATGAAAAGTCCATCTATTAATATGCATGGACCAGAGCATCATTTTCTTGTACCAGCAGTTCTCCTAACTTCATATTATAATTTACTGATGAAGAAAGATATGAAAACAAAAAAGTTAGCTGTAGCAAAGATGAGAGCAAAGGATATTAAAGGTGGCTTTTGCGGTTTTTACGGTAACTGTGGGGCAGCAGTAGGAGCAGGAATGTACATAAGTATTATTTTAGGGGCAACACCCCTCACAAAAGATAGCTGGGGGCTTGCAAACCTAATGACTGGTACTGCTTTACTGAGCATGGCAAAGATAGGTGGGCCAAGATGTTGTAAAAGAAACCTATTTACGGCAATTGAAGAAGCTGCCAAATTTACAGAGGAGCATTTTAATGTAAGGCTATATGATTATGAAAATTATCATCCTGTATGTAGTTTTAAAGCTAAAAATAGGGAGTGCCTAAAGACTGAGTGCCCATATTTTACGGGTTCAAGTGGTGGATATGATGGCTAAAGTTAGATTGTTTTTACAGAATCATCCAAAGATATATAAGACTATCTTTTACTTAAACACCATATTAATAGGCTGTTTTTCCTTTCCGCTTCTGAGTCCCCGTTCCCTTATAGATTTCTGGAAAATCTACTCATTAATTGTTGCTTATGGGATAGTTGGATTAGGATTTCTAGGCATCTATGGTGAAGGTAAGGATAAATTTGTATATATACTAAGTATTATTTTAGTTGGAATTGGAATGATTTGCAGATACTTTTGGGAATATGGAGAAGTGTCCAATATAAGAGATTTTACCCTATTTAATATTATTTCCTTTCTAGTAATAATACCTATTTATACCACCTTTATTTACAAATATATTTTAAAGTATCTGATAAAGCAAGGATGATTATTTATATAAATTTTGTGGTTATTATAATCTTATCAATACAAAATTATTACTATAATATTTTGAAGATAGGTGTTTCTAATGAAAGTATATAGCTGGAAAACTTTAATAGGGGCGATTTTGATAGGTGGTGGAGCTTTTATATATGAGTTAATTAAGTTTTTGAAGGGGGATAAATTTGTATTTATTTATCTTCTTTTTTGGACTTATCTTATAGTTAAGGGTTTATGGGTATCCCTTTCCAGAGAGGGGTTTCAGCACGATATGAGAAATGCATCAATAAGCATAAAAGTTATGAAAAAACTTTTTGGACCATGGGGCCCTATTTTTTCATATGGAGGATATGTTTTATTAATAATCGCTTTTATTATAGCTAAATTTTTACCTTCTCTATCTTGGCTATCCATGGTTTTATTCTTTGGAGGATTCCTATATATGATATTAATTGGCCTATATGTAAGAAAACATATAAAAGAAGAAAAAAAGAATTACTTCTGAAAAATTTTCTTAAGAGGAGGCAAGGAATGAGGATAGAAAGGGACAATATAGTTATTAGAAGTGCAAGTATCCAAGATGCAATTCAACTAAACAAATGGTGGAATGATGGAAAAGTAATGGAGCACGGAGGTTTTCCAAATGGGCTAGGAGAGGCACTAAAAGATATTATAGAAAATATAGAAAGTAGGGAGGGGAAATTGAACCAACTCTGCATTATAGAAATTGACGGAAAGCCTGTAGGAGAATTGAGCTATAGTTTTAAAGATAGGGCAGCATATCCAGGCTGGAAGATTTGCGATATAGACTATCAGAATAGGGGATATGGTACTAAGATTATAAAGATCTTATTTGAGTACCTATTTACAGATGAAACTATTAATTCTAAGTTTCCGATTAATAAAATAGTTTGGGATACCATGCTTGAAAACAAAAGAGCCCAGCATGTTTACGAAGCAAAAATTGGAGCAAGTAAAGTTGGAATACATGAAAATATATGGAGGGACCAATTAGGAAACTTGAGAACTGCTATTGTATATGAGATTACTAAAGAAGATTCTTTCAATAAATTTGCTTAATTGGAGGAACAAAAAATACTTACTGGAGTGATTATATGAGATATAGAATATTGTTAAAGGACAAGGTAGAGGAGAAAATATTAAGAGAGATACAGTCTAAACATAGTAGGGATGTAGAGGGTATCAGTGACCTTTATGATCTATTGATTCTACAAGGTTCATGTGATAGTGATGTACCTTCAAGAATTTATTATGTGGCCTATACATTAGCCTTAAAGAATATAGAGATAATAATAGTAAGGCTTAATTAAATAATAGTACATGCTATTAATACAGCCATTATATTCATCAAATATTTGAGAAAATGGGTCTAATAAGATCTCCTATTCCAAAAAATGTTCCACGTGGAACATTTTTTAATTAAATTCTCATTACAAAACTGAAAAATTTACAAAAGAGTAAAAATATATGATATGATATTATATAGAAAATTCTAAATTAGGATTGAATAAAACTAGGCAAATTTAAGGTGGTGGTGATTTGGGCAAAATTATTTCCATTTTCAACCAAAAGGGAGGGGTTGGGAAGACTACTACAGCCATAAATCTTAGTGCAGGTCTTGGAAAACTTGGGAAAAAAATTGCACTTGTAGACATAGATCCTCAAGGAAATTCCACATCAGGCTTGGGCATAGATAAGGATTCTGTACAACCAATTATCTATGATGTATTAGCTAATAATATAGATATTAGGGATTCCATTAATGATTCTACAGCAGAAAATGTAAAAATAATACCATCAAACAATCAATTAGCAGGATTAGAGATAGAGTTGGCAAGAGAAGGAAACTGGGAAAAAATCCTCAAGGATAGGCTAGAAGTTATTAGGGATGATTTTGATTATATATTTATAGATTGCCCACCTTCCTTAGGTATACTTTCGGTTATAGGACTAGTTGCCTCAGATAGTGTAATAATACCCATACAATGTGAGTATTATGCCCTTGAAGGGGTAAGTCAACTATTTGAAACCATAAAACTTGTGAAGAAAGGTTTAAACCCTAATCTAGAAGTGGAAGGGGTGGTCTTAAGCATGTTCGATGGTCGGACAAACCTATCCATCCAAGTAGTAGAAGAAGTAAAGAGTTTCTTTAAAGGTAAAGTATACGTAAGTATTATTCCTAGAAATGTAAGGCTAGCTGAAGCACCAAGTCATGGCCTTTCTATTATGGACTATGATGATAAGTCAAAGGGTGCAGAGGCTTATATGGAGCTGGCTGAAGAGTTTTTAGAATTAGTTGAGGAGTGATATGATGGCTGCAAAAAAGAGAGGATTGGGTAAAGGCTTATCTGCATTGATTTCTGATGATTTCATAGTAGAAGAAAACAATGAAAAGGAAGCCGTAGAATATATAGATACTAACCTGATTTCCCCAAACAAAAACCAACCAAGAAAAAACATGGATAAAAAAGCTCTTACAGAACTGGCTGATTCAATAAAAGTTCATGGACTAATTCAACCTATCATATTGAGAAAAACCGGGAACGAATATGAAATTATAGCTGGGGAAAGAAGATGGAGAGCTTGTAAAATGGCAGGTTTGAAGGAAATCCCCTGCATAATAAAAGATATAGATGAAAAGGTATCAGCAAAATATGCATTAATAGAAAATATTCAAAGAGAAGACTTAAACCCTATTGAAGAAGCTATAGCTTATAAAAAGCTGATGGAGGATTTTGGTTTAACTCAGGAAGAAGTGGCAAAGGAATTAGGGAAATCTAGATCCTATATAGCAAATACAGTTAGGCTATTGAATCTACATGAAAAAATTATAGACTATATTTCCAAGGGGGACCTAACTGCTGGTCATGGAAAGGCCTTGTTGAGTATAAAGGATGAGGATAAGCAGTTACATGCAGCAGAGGAGATAATAAAGAATGATCTCAATGTTAGGCAGACAGAGGATATTACAAATAAAAAGGCTAAGAAGAAAGATAAAAATAGCAAAAAAGAGCCCTATATAGTTGAAGTTGAAGAAAACTTAATGAGAATACTGGGTACTAAGGTGAATTTGGTTCAAGGAAGGAAGAAAGGCAAGATAGAAATTGAATACTATGATAACGAAGATTTAGAAAGAATAATAGATATTTTAAGAGGAGTGATTTAATGGACATAAATATCTATCAAGTAGATGCCTTTACAGATAAAATATTCGGTGGAAATCCTGCAGGTATTGTCATTAGTCCAAGAAACTTAACAGAAGAAATGATGCAGAATATTGCTGAAGAGATGAATTTGTCTGAAACAGCATTTGTTACTCCTTTTAGTAGAGACTCTTTTTTAGTAAGATTCTTTACTCCAGTTTGCGAAATCGATTTATGTGGACATGCTACTATTGCAGCCTTTTATGCCTTAGGGCAAATGGGATATATTGAAGGTATAGATAATGGAGTAATGATAGCCTATCAAGAGACTAATATAGGTCAACTTGCTGTGGAATTAATATATAGGCATGGTCAAATAGATAAGGTATTTATGGAGCAGGATAAGCCAAGGGCCATAGGCACCCTTAATGATATAGAAAGTCTTGCCCAGGCATTAGGTATAAGTGTAGAAGATATTGGAGTAGGGGAAAATACAGTATATCCAGAGATTATTTCTACGGGAGTACCTGATATTATCTTACCAATAAAGAGTAAGGGAGCCTTAGATAATATTAGAATAGATAAAGAAAAATTATCACAAATTTCTAAAGATTTAAACATTATTGGAGTCCATGCCTTTTACCAGCCAGAAATAAACTCTGAAACCGTATACACTAGAAACTTTGCCCCCTATGTAGGAATTGATGAGGAGGCAGCAACGGGAACATCAAATGGTGCTCTAATCTATTATCTAAAAAAGAATAATTTACTAGAAGGTAATGAGTTAATTTCTTATCAAGGTGAGCAGATGAATAGGCCAAGTAAAATTTACTGTAAGATTGAGGAAAAAGATGGTGATTATATAATAAAAGTGGGGGGAAGGGCAAAAATAGTTATGTCGGGAATATTATCCTTATAGCAAAAACCAACCAGAATATGGTTGGTTTTTCATTGAGAAAATTAGAAACAATATAAATATCCAATAAACGTGAAAATATTAACAAACCATATTTACAAAAATACCCATTTGTTATACAATAATATCGTGGCAAAAATAAGAATCATAAAGGGGACCTTAAGCAAGAATATGGGGAATTTTTAAAAACGGTTTTTCCAAACTTAATAGGACTATTGATATTAACTCCTCAAAGGGCACATTTATTGAAAGACTATGATATGAATTTCAAAAATAAGGAAAGATTAGATTACACTGAAGTGAGGGAGAATTAGTATATACTATAAGAGGGAACTAATTATTCCCTTTTTATATACTTTATAGTAAAATATCTCTAGGAGGTGGGTATTAATGTTTATTGAAAAAAGCTTAAAAGAATACATAGCTAATGTAGCTAGTGGAGATCCAACACCAGGAGGTGGAAGTGTTTCAGCTTTAGTAGGTAGTCTTGGAGCTGGCCTTACTAGTATGGTAAATAATTTAACAGTAGGGAAAAAGGCTTATGAAGAACTATCAAATGAAATCAAAGAAGAGATAACTAAAAATGCTAAGGAAGTTGAAGGTCTTATTGAAGAGCTAAACAAAATAGTAGATGAAGATACTAAGGCCTTTGATAAGGTAATGGAAGCCTTTAAACTTCCAAAGGAAACAGAGGAAGAAAAGGCTGTAAGAAGAGAAGCTATTCAAGAAGGATATAAAATAGCCCTAGAAGTTCCTTTAAGATGTGCTGAAAAATGCCTAAGATTATTGGAATTACAGGATGTATTTGCAAAGCATGGAAATATTAATGCTATTACAGACGTTGGCGTTGGAACTTTATTAGCATATGCTGGCTTAGAAGGTGCACTATTTAATGTAACAATAAATTTAGGCAGTATAAAAGATCAAGACTTTAAAGATGAAATAGGTGGTAAGGTAGACAATATATTAAGTGAAGGTAAGAGATTAAAAGAAGACCTTCTAAAAATTGTATATGAAAGATTATTGGCTTAAGAGAAGGATTACCTTCTCTTTTTCCTTTATTAAATTAGTAAAATATTGTATTATATTATTAAGTGGAATAGTAGTATAATAATTGAAAAGGACTTATTATAGAAATTAGGGGTGATTAAATGACAAAAAATTTAATACTAAAGGCCAAGGGAGACGAAAAGTCTGAATTAGTATTAAAAAATTGTAAGATTATTAATGTATTTACCAATGAAATAATTGAGGGGGATATTGCCATAGACAAGGGCTATATAGTAGGTATAGGCCAGTATGAGGGTCAAAAGGAAATAGACTTAAATGGCAAATATCTGTCACCAGGATTTATAGATGGACATGTTCATATCGAATCATCCATGTCTTCGCCATCCCAGTTTGCAAGAGTAATAGTTCCTAGGGGGGTAACTTCCATAATTGCTGACCCCCATGAAATAGCCAATGTTAAAGGAATTGAAGGTATAAAGTATATAATAGATGAAAGTAAAACCGTACCACTAGATGTTTATATAATGCTTCCAAGTTGTGTACCTGCAACAAATTTTGAAAATGCTGGGGCTATCCTTGAAGCTGAAGATTTAAAGGAATTGATGTACGAAGAAAGTGTCCTAGGATTAGGAGAAATGATGAACTATCCTGGAGTTATATCCATGGATGAAAAAGTAATAGAAAAACTAGTCTTATTTAAAGATAAGGTAATAGATGGTCATGGTCCGGCAATTGATGGAAAGGATTTAAATGCCTATGTGGCAGCAGGTATTGCGACAGAGCATGAATGCTCTACCCTAGAGGAGGTTATTAATCGTGTGAGACTAGGTATGTATATACTCCTTAGGGAAGGTTCTGCTGCAAAGGATTTAAGAAACATTATTAAGGCTGTTAACAAGGACAATTTAAGAAGATTTTTATTCTGCACAGATGATAAACATCCAGAAGACTTAATCAATGAAGGCACCATAGACTTTAACATTAAACTTGCTATAAAAGAGGGCATAGACCCAATAGATGCCATCAAGATGGCAACCTTAAATGCAGCAGAGTGTTATAGGCTAAAAGGAAAGGGAGCCATAGCACCAGGCTATATTGCAGACTTAGTAGTAATAGACAACCTAGAGGACTTTAATATAGTAAAAGTCTTTAAAAATGGTGATTTAGTAGCAGAAAACAAGAAGGCCTTATTTGATACTAGGATTCACCTACCAAAAAACATGATAGACTCAGTAAGGATTAAAGAAGTAAGAATAGAAGATTTACAAATCCCTATGAAATCCAATAAGGCTAATATTATAGGGGTAATTGAAAATAGTTTAGTTACGGAAAAACTAGTAGAAGAGGTAAAAACTGTCAATGGTTACTTTGAATACTCCCACAATGATATCTTAAAATTAGTAGTAATAGAAAGGCACTTTGCTACAGGTAATATTGGAGTAGGACTTATTAAAAATTTTAAATTAAAAAATGGAGCAATTGG
>JAAYQJ010000050.1 GCA_012519355.1 Tissierellia bacterium
ACATATGGTTTAAATTCATTTTCTCCATCCTTTATTCTATCCATATCATCATACTTGTCACCATCACTTTGATAGTCCTCAAAGCTTGTGAAAGGATCACTCTTTGTGCCCTCAGCAACTTCTATATGTACTACATTATCATCTGACTCTGAAATTCCTTCTAAACTGTATATCTTTAAGACCATATTACCATTTAAGTTATTATCCTCACCTTTATCTACAGTTATATTGTCAAATAAGATCTTCCTAGGGCTCTCCTTTATTCTGTTGATAAGGTCTATTATTCCATCATAATTCCCACTGTAAGGTATTGAAACAGTCATATTTTTAACTTGAAAATCACCAATACTTTCGAACATACCTCTACTAAAATTGTAATCCATAGTTGAAATATTCTCATTATCCATTAAACCATTTAGCAAGTAGATTATTTGAGCTTGGTCTAGTTTAGGGAAATATCTGGAGACTATTCTCTCCCTATCCTTGCTTAATTCTTCCCATTCTTTTTTAATCTTATCTTCCTTCCTTAAAGTCTCATTAATAAGTATTATCTTATCCTGATATTCATTTTTTTGCTCTTTTAATCCATTCAGTCTATCTATTTGAGGAGTAATGACGAATCTTAAAATTAACCATAAAAATAGGACTAGACCTAGTAGGGATAATAAAAACTTTTCATTCTTTGTTAATTCCCTAGTTTTGAATTTCTTAAGTCTTATTTTACTATCCATTATTGTCATCACCCCTTAATTGGATATTAATGCTGAAATTAAAATGGTCATCTTGTTGAGATATATTAGATGTAAAAATATCTTCATGTATACCTAAATTTTCTAAGCCTTTTTGAAATTCTGCTATAGCCCATTTATCTTGAGAAATGCCAACTAAGTAAATTTCATTTTGCTGTATACTCATTGATGTAAGAAAGATATTATCCCCTAACTTTGAATTAATACTGTTTAGGAGCCCTTCATCTATCATATCTCTTTCTTCAATGGTTTTATCTAATTTCTTTATCCTTTCCACTAAGGCTTTGAATTCATTAACTTCCATTTCTTTACTAAGAATTTCTTCAACTTTATCTAAAATTCTACTATCTTCTGCGGTATCTCTGAGGCTTTCAACTATTTTGCTTTCCTGCCTTATAAGTAGAGCGTTATAAACCGAATATCCAATAAGAAATATTACTATAAAGCTATATATAGCAAAATAAATGAGCTTTCTATCAATTTTAAATTCTTTTTTCTCTATAAAGGATTCAAAAAAGTTAATATCTCTCATCTTTGCACCTCTGCAATCCTTATTAATCCTCCAGCTGCATTAGAAAATTTAGAAATATCGTCCTCTATCCTAACATTATCTAAACTCAATAATCTTATAGAAGGTGTATTAAAGTAATTGGAGAAAAGGTTGTCCATTCCATTTATATTGGAAAGTCCCCCTTGAAGCAAAATATAATTGATAATATTCCCCGTATCCCTACTTATGTAAAACCTAAAGATTACATTAATTTTCTCCATAAGATCATCCATGCTTGTTCTTGCTATATTCACTATTCTAGAATAATCATTAAAATCATCACTATCGTGGCTAATATCTTCTATTTCAAAAATTTTCTTCTCCCTTTCTTCTAAAGAATAATCAAAAAAGGAAGCTAAATTATCTATTAAGGTCTTTAATCCTATGTCCAAAACTCTAGATACTAATATCTTTCCATTATTAATGATACATAGCTTTGTGTTGATATACCCTAAGTCTATTGAAGCAATGGTCATATCCCTAATATTATAGAATTCGTTAATAGATGAATTATACTCCAATAATTTAGCCATTGAATTACTCTGATAATCTAAGACTAAAGGTTTTAGACCTATTTCCTTCATTAAGGCTAAATGATCTATAACTATTTTTTTTGGTGTTCCAACTAAAAGCAAATCTATCTTTTCTACTTCATCTTCCAACCTATAACCTAATATTAATGGATTAATAATATAATCCTCTGGGGCTAAAGGAAATAAATCTTCTATTTGATATTTTATAACAGATGGTATCTCCCTTTCAGGAACCCTTGGTAAACTAATATTCCTAGTTATTATTTGACTACTATTTATTACTCCATAGGCTAACTCTGTCCTAACTTTATTTTCTTTTAAGTAGTCTTTAATTAAACTAGCCAGCTGATTTTCATCTAGGATTTCACCATCTCTATAAACTTCATTAGGTAGGCTAATAGCAAATGTTTTTTTAATGTTAATAGCCTTATTTAAAACTTGTCCTTCTACTATTTTTACTTCTTTACCACCAAAATCTATGGATAGGATTTTCTTTTTATATGATGGTAATTTCAAAGGCATTACCTCCTTTTGGAAATATATTGATATCATTATTTAAGCTCAATTTTATGTTTCATAGAAAGATAATTTTTCACTGAATCAATTTGTTCTTCTGATAATATTGAGTTGTAAATTATTATCTCATACATATTTAGTTCAGAGTTTTCACTACCGATAGTCAGATTCAAAAGGCTATTACTATAAATATTTGTATTACCAACAAAACTTATTACTTCATTATCTACAAACAACTTTACTTCCCCATTAGGACTTTTAGAGATTTGACCTACTAAAATATGTTTATTATTATCAAAGAAAGTTTCTGTATTAAGTTTTATTTGATTTTCTTCTTTACCTATTATGAATTCAATCTTTCCTTTATTCATGTTTAATTGCCATTCTAAATTGTCACCTAGACTGCTATTCACCAAATTTTGAATTTTATCCACTTCTAAAGAAGTATTGTTAAAAACAATAAAGATAGTAATATCTTCGCCCAATGGTAGATTTTCAGAAATAGTCACTTTATTATTTATCTCTGCAAATTTTCCAAGTTCTTCATCATATTTAATTTTAATTTTTTCATTAGTTTTAATCCTATCTTTTGAAATATCACTCCAATAAAGTAATTTTTCGTCATTAATTTCCTCTTGTATTGTATCTACATCTAAATGGATTAAAGGGTTTAATATAGGTAGTCCAATTAGATACACAGGTTGACTTGGTATCTCAGTACCATATTTGCCTATAGTAGATACTGGAATTACTGAAAATACAATATGCCTTCCCTGATAGTCCTCAACATATTTTTCCAAGCTATTAAGGCCATCAATTTTACTATAGCTACTTTTGATTTTAATATAATCCTGAGGCCATTGGGGATATCTTCTTCCAAAGTAACCTTCATTTGTATTATCAATATTTTCAGGAATAAATCCTTCAAATCCTGGCTTTGATACATACCAGTTGAATATTTTCATATAATAATTGCTATTACTTTCTAAAATCCCTTCAGAGCCTGTCAAGCTTTGTCCTAACAAAAATCCATATATGGGACCAGACGGTGAAATACTTACTGATCCACTTTTTATCCTTGGTACTTCATGTACTGGAACAGACTCATTTGGTACATAAGCCACTATTTTTTTGTCACCTGATATAGGTTGATGAATTAATGTGCCATCAATGGTCTTACCAAATAATGTAAAGGATTTAGATGTGAATCTAGGATCAGATTTATTTTCCTCTCTTCTAGCCAATTCCATAGCTCTTTCCATATTTTGTTTTGCTGCAAATATATTTTCCGTAATATCTTTTGCTTTAAACACCATAGAGAAATTTGAAAATATAGCAGGAATAAAAGTTGCAGCTATTATACCGATTAAAAACAAAGATAATAAAACTTCTATTAAAGTAAGACCTTTTCTACTTTTCATAGTACACCATTCCTTTTATTCCCCTGGACCGTATATACGCCAATAATTACCTAATATAGATTCTTCTATTTCCGTTATGGCTAAATTTAATTTATCACCATCAGCAGCTATATAACCATCCACTTCCCGCCCAGGTTTAGATAATATATTTTCTATTCTACTAAAATTCTTTTTTTCTTTTGAATTTTCATTTTGCTGTCCTGCCTCTGTAAACAATCCAACTAGGAATATTTTAAGATTTTTAATATTACCTAACTCTTTTTCTATAGCAGAAATATATCTTATGCCAGCTTCAATATTATCATCAGTCTCTCTACCGGTCCCAATCAATGACTTATCATTAATGTTGCCATCATTGAGCTTAAATACTGCTTTTCTATAATGCACTGGACGTTTTTTTGAATATTCTGTACGATAATAAATATCTGATCCATCGATATAAATTTCCCTATCACTATCAAATGACTTAGTTTCTCCTTCATTTTGATTTATAGTTCC
>JAAYQJ010000051.1 GCA_012519355.1 Tissierellia bacterium
CTAAGTCCAGATCTTATACAGTTTATTGAAGATACAGATAGGAAGCATGTTTTAGAGATGTTAAGGGCTAAGGAATATATAGATTTAATAATACCAAGGGGTGGTAAGGACTTAATTGATTTTGTAGTTGAAAACTCCTTGGTACCAACCCTCCAAACAGGGGTAGGTAATTGTCATGTATTTGTAGACAATAGTGCAGACATTGAAAAGGCCATTTCCATAGTAGAAAATGCTAAGACCCATAGGGTAGGAGTTTGTAATGCCTGTGAGACTTTATTAGTTCATGAGGAAATTGCAGGTGAGTTTTTGCCTAGGCTATATGAAAAGCTAAAAGACCAAGTTGAATTTAGAGGCTGTAAGAAGACCTTATCTATTATACCTGTATCTGAGGCTACTGATTTAGATTGGTCAGAAGAATACTTAGATTATATATTGGCAGTTAAGCTAGTATCTGATCTTGATGAGGCTATAACCCATATTAATAAATATGGGAGCAAGCATTCTGAGGCAATAGTTACTGAGAATTACTCAAATGCCAACAAGTTTACCCGAGCCATAGATGCTTCAACAGTATATGTAAATGCATCTACCAGGTTTACAGATGGTGGAGAATTTGGTTTTGGGGCTGAAATGGGTATAAGCACTCAAAAAATCCATGCAAGGGGACCTGTTGGCCTAGACCAACTTATAACCCACAAATATATTGTATTAGGAGAAGGACAAATAAGAAAGTAGGCGATAAAATGGAGAAGGATATTATAAAAAATAGCAAAAAAATAGTTATTAAAATAGGTAGTAGTACTATAACTAGTGAAGATGGAACTATTGATAAGAAGTTTTTAGAAAACCTAGCTGGCCAAGTGAAGACTTTAGTGGATATGGGAAAGAAAATAGTAATAGTTTCCTCTGGTGCAAGAATAGCAGGTGTAGGAACACTAGGAAAATGGTCTAGGAAGGAAGACATCCATTATAAACAAGCCCTATGTGCCATTGGTCAAGTAGAACTGATGGACTCCTATAGAAAGATTTTTAGCAATCATGGACTCCATGTTGGCCAGTTATTATTAACCAAGGAAGATTTCAGCCATAAGGCTAGAACTTTAAATATAAGAAATACCCTATTTACCTTGCTTGATGAAGGGGTAGTGCCAATTATAAATGAAAATGATACTGTATGTGTGGAAGAGATAAAAATAGGTGATAACGATATGTTGGCTGCCTATACTACTGTATTATGGGGTGGAGACTTGCTGATTATGCTATCTGATATAGAAGGAATATATACTAAGAATCCCCAAAATAACGATGATGCCAAACTAATAGAATTAATAGATAACATTGAGGAATTAGAGAATTCTATTTCCCTAGATGGAAAATCCTCCTTTGGTACTGGTGGGATAACTACTAAGATTTTAGCTGCAAAAGAGGTTAGCAGATATGGCACCAATGCCATAGTGGCAAAGGGGAAGAAGGAAAACATAATTTTAAGACTTTTAAAGGGGGAAGAAAAAGCTACCCTGTTTTTATCCCCTTAAAAAATGATAAAAAAATCACCAATTAGGCCATTTTCTATTGATATATATCTAGGATTGAAATAAAATAGAATCAATAGACTAAAGGGGTGATAAAATTTGCTTAGATTAAATAATATTTCAAAGACTTACGGAAAAGGAACAATAAAAGCTGTAGATAACGTGAATCTAGATATTAAAAAAGGAGAGATTTTTGGTTTTCTAGGGCCAAACGGTGCAGGTAAGACTACTACTATAAAAATGATAGTTGGACTTCTAAAGCCAGATGAAGGTACCATAACTTTAGACAATGTAAATGTTTGGGAAGAACCCCTAAAAGCAAAATCTATGATTAGTTTTGTTCCAGATAATCCTGAGATATATGATAGGTTGAAGGGAATAGAATATTTAAACTTCATAGCTGATATGTATGGTGTGTCAAAAGAAGAGAGAAGGAAAAAGATGGACTATTATCTGGAACTATTTAATATTAAGGATGCAGTAGGGGATATAATAGCTAGTTATTCCCATGGGATGAAACAAAAAATAGTTTTAACATCAGCCCTATTAAATGACCCTAAGTTGTTTATCCTTGATGAGCCTATGGTAGGACTAGATCCAAAATCTGCATTTAACCTAAAAGAGGTTATGAGGAAAATGTGTGATGAAGGTAAAACAGTATTCTTCTCCACCCATGTGTTGGAAGTGGCTGAAAAGTTGTGCGATAGAATTGCAATAATCAACAAGGGTAAAATCATAGCATTAGGAACTATGGAAGAGTTAAGAAGTAATGCAGAAAGAAGCCAATCCTTAGAAAATATATTCTTGGAGTTGACAGAGTAATGAATAAAATACTGTCCTTGATTAAAACTGATTTTAACACTACCTTTGGCTTATCTTCCATAGCTTATAGTTTTAAAAACAAGAAGAATAGGTGGCAGCTAATTCTGTTTGGTATAGCTATGCTATCTATTGTTCCTTCATACTTTCTAATAGTTAAAAGTTTAGATGGTATGTATGACATATATGCCCAAATTGGGCAAAGGTCCATGTTTTTACTTACTGGATTTTTAGCATCTCAAATTTTGATATTTTTCTTGGGGCTCTTATATGTAATGAGTAAATATTATTTTTCAAATGATATGGCTCATTTAGTCCCCTTGCCTATAAAGCCATCCTATATAATTGGTTCAAAATTTGCTACCTTAATGATAAGTGAGTATTTAACATCTTTACCGATTATTTTACCCTTTATAATCATATATGGGACTAAGAGTGGAGTAGGACCCTTATACTGGCTATATTCCATTTTATTAATTATATTTCTACCTGTAGTTCCTTTAGTGCTAGCGTCAATTGTAGTTATGATATTTATGAAATATACCAACATCGGAGCTAAAAAAGACTTAATTAGAACAGTTAGTGCTGTCTTATTTTTAATTGGAATGATCTATATTCAATTGAAAATACAAACTATAGCTCAAAATGCCCTAGTTCAAGGCAGTGATTTTCTAGTAAATTTAATAAAGGACTCCAACCTATTGGTAAGAAAATTGGGAGTTAGTTTCCCGCCTTCCCAATGGGCTGCCTTGACATTAGCAAATAGCTCAAGTTTTGTAGGAGTTATCAACTTACTTACCTTTGTAGTGGTAGGTATAATAAGCTTCACCTTGATGATATTCTTATCAGAATACCTATTCTTTGATGGATTAATAGGAAATATAGAGGTTTCAGCATCTAAGGGTAGGGGTAAAAAGATTGATACATCAGATTTATCTAGGGAAACAAAACCATATATAGCCCTAGCTAAGAAAGAACTTATTATGCTATTTAAGACTCCAGTATACCTATTAAATGCAATAGGGGGAGTAATTATATTTCCTTTAATATTAGTCATGACAAATTTTACTGGTGGAGACCAATCCCTATCTACTGCAATTCAAATGCTAAGTGTAGATACGGGATATATAGCCTTAGCCTGCATAGGGTTTATTTCAGGCCTTGGTATGCTAAATTCCATAGGTTGTACTACATTTTCAAGGGAAGGAAAGTGTTTTTGGCTTCAAAGAACCTTGCCCATAAGAATTGAAGACCAAATTATAGGTAGGGTATTATCCTCCTTGGGAGTGCAGGTTATAGGAATAGTAACCCTCTTAATAAGTGTATTCTTTATTGTAAAATTAGATATACTAAGCATTGTTCTTATAGTTGTATTAGGATTATTAGGTAGTATTCCTATGACCCAACTAGGAATGGTAATAGACATATTAAGACCTATGCTAGACTGGGATAATCCTCAAAAGGCTATGAAGCAAAACTTAAATGTTTTAATAGGCATGGGGGCAGGTACTTTGTATTTAGGAGGATTAATATTCTTAACTATTAAAATCATAGATAAATTCTATTTAGGCTTTATTTATGGGTTAATAACTGTAATATTTATCTTATCTTCCTTAATCTTATTTAAGCTTTTACAAGTACTAATCTCAAAGCAATTTGAAGCATTAGAGTAATAGGGACAATAGGTCCCTTTTTTTATAGGCCCATATTTTTATTGCATAAATTTCCATTTATTATATAATGTTAGATATAGGGTAGGGGGGTATATCTATGAGGAAAAAAAATGGATTAAGAGTGATACTTTTAGTCGCTAGTATAGGGTCAATACTTATAGGCATCTATAGGGAAGAAGTCTTAACAGTTTTAGTTAAAGCTATTAATATTTGTTTGGAGTGTGTTGGCATTGGCTAGGTTCAAGAGAAAGTTAACTCAAGTCCTAACAGCTATTGTAACCAATGGATATTTGCCTGGTTTTCTTAAAGGAGATATATACAGGGGAAATTTAAAAAGGTTTTGTGTACCTGGACTTAACTGCTATTCCTGCCCCGGTGCCCTGGGATCCTGCCCCATAGGTAGCCTTCAAGCAGTAATTGGGTCAGCTAAATACCAGATATCCTTCTATGTCCTTGGAGCCATTGCCCTTATAGGCACCTTGCTTGGGAGATTTGTATGTGGCTGGCTTTGTCCCTTTGGTTTGATTCAAGAATTTATACATAAAATACCTTCAAAGAAGTTTAAAATATCTAGTAAGAATCCAGTAAAATACTCTAAATACTTAATACTCCTTGTATTTGTAATCATTCTACCAATGTTTGTAGTAAATATATTAGGCATGGGGGACCCTTTTTTCTGTAAGTACATCTGTCCTGCAGGCACCTTGGAAGCTGGTATACCCTTAGTTATTATGAATCCTTCCTTAAGGCAGGCAATAGGCTTTATTTTTTCTTGGAAAGTGTTTTTATTGCTATTAACTATAACAGCTTCAATATTTATAGCTAGGCCTTTCTGTAGGTTTATATGTCCCTTAGGAGCCATATATGGATTATTTAACCCAATATCCCTGTATAAATTAGAAGTAAATAGTGATGTGTGTATAAAATGTAATAAATGTACAAACACATGCCCCATATCCATAGAAACTTATAAAACTCCCAATAGTCCGGAATGCATAAGATGTGGAGAATGTATAGGGGCTTGCCCTACAAAGGCTATAAGTTCTAGCTTTGGCCTAAAAGAAAGTGAAGGATTAGATGTTAAGGAAATGGAAATGAAATAAGAGGTGAAAATATGAAAAAAACAAATCTATTTATTATTTTAGTTCTAGTTTTAGCCTTGGCCTTGTCTGCTTGTACTTCCAAGGACAATGGGAATGTAGATAATAATCAAGTAGGGGACCAAGTTGAAGGGTCAAAAGATAGTCAAACTGATGATCCAATAGTAAATGAAGATGAAAGTTCCAATGAAAGGGTTATGAAGATGCCATCATTTACATTGAAGAATATAGATGGGGAAGAGATATCATCTGACATCTTTGGAGACTATGATTTAACCATTATTAGTATATGGCAAAGCACCTGACCTCCTTGTATTGGAGAGCTGGAGGCCCTTAAGGTTATTTATGACGAATACAAGGAACAAGGTGTTAATGTACTAGGCATATCAGTAGATGATGTAGAGACCTTTGGTGATGATGGAGTAAGGAAAGTAATTGAAGTATTAGAATTAGACTTTCCAAATGTAATTGCAGATTATGACTATATGTATGAGTTATTACAGTTTATTAGATCTACTCCAACAGCAATCGTAGTAGATGAGAATGGAGAATTTTTATTATCACCTATACTAGGCTCTATGGGTAAAGATAAAGATATAGAAAGTTTTAAAGCTATAATAGAAGATTTAAAAAAATAAAGGCACAGTTTTCTGTGCCTTTACAATTATATAAGTCTTGAATAGTATTCAACAACTAATTGATCGTCAATTTCAATAGGGATTTCATCTCTTTCAGGGAATCTTACTAGAGTACCAGACATATCCTTATTTTTTTCTAAATAAGGGTATTGATTTAGGAAAGCATTCTCAAAGTTTTCTTTGAAAAGTTCTACAGATTTAGACTTCTCTTTTAATTCTATACTATCTCCTATTTCTACTAAGAATGAAGGTATGTCAACCTTTTTACCATTCACTAGGATGTGTCCATGAACTACCATTTGTCTTGCTTGTCTAATAGATGAAGCAAGTCCAAGTCTGTAAACTAAGTTATCCAATCTTCTTTCCAAAATCTTTACTAATGCATGACCAGTTTGCTCATCGGATTTCTTTGCCATCTTTACATATTTAGTAAATTGCTTTTCCATCACATTGTAATAAGCCCTTAGTCTTTGCTTTTCCAATAATTGTCTTCCGTATTCTGTTAATTTTTTGTCCGCTCTAGAAGTACCTTTTGTTGCCCTATTCATTGCCTTAGGGTGTCCACAAACATTTAAACCTAATCTTCTAGATTGTTTAAATCTAGGTACCATCATTTTTGCCAATATTATCACTCCATAAAATTATTTGCCGCGATAATTTTATGCCAGAAAGTATTATAACATAGAAGTAAGGAATTGTAAATGATAATCGTTATCAATTTATAAAAAAATTTCCAATTGCTTTGAAAAAGTATTAACATTGTATTTATTATATTTTATATAGATGTTATAGTATAATTGTAGCTTGATAATACTTGTTTAGGGCTTCGAAATATATTATAATCATTAAGTTGGCAAATTTTAAAAGGAGAGATAAAGTAGTGGAAATGCAACTACAGGAAAATACGACCATAAGAAAAAGAATATTATCTATGATCCTACCTATAACCTTTGAAAATATTCTTCAGATGACAGCAGGCCTAGTTCTTATGGCCATGATTGGTAGAATAGATGCCATAGCAGTAGGGGCCATAGGTATAGCAACAGTCCTATATAGGATATTGTGGGGGATATTCAAAGGGATTGCTACAGGTACATCTGTCTTGGTAGCCCAATCCTACGGTGCTAATAATTATAAGAAGTTAAAATCAGTTACTGAACAAGCCTTTATTATTACATTTGTTATATCAATTTTACTTCAACAATTATTATTCTGGTTTGCAAGGCCCCTTTTATTAATATTTAATCCAAGTGCAGACCTTTTAGCCAATGGAACCATCTACTTAAAAATAATATCCTTTTCTCTACCTTTTGCAGCTGTTATCCTATTAGTGGCTGGAGTACTCCAAGGTATGGGAAATGCAAAAACACCTATGTTTTCCATAGCCATCTTAAATATAATAAATATTGTCTTTGGCTATATATTTATTTTCCTAAGGGAAATGGGACTTAGGGGGGCAGGATATGCCTATAATATTGCATATATTTCAGCAGCCCTGTTTGGAATTAACATTTTGTTTAGTAATAATGGAGTTATAACTAATGTAGGAGGCAGGTTTGAATTTAAATTCAATCTTAAAGAAGCCTTATCCATACTTAGCCTTGGACTCCCCACATCCTTTGAAACTAGTTTTTGGCAAGCTGCCTCAATATTTATTACCAGGGCAATTTTAACCTACGGTGAAATTGCCTATGCTGCGTATCAATTAGGATTACAAGCTGAATCCATTTCCTATATGCCTGCTGCAGGTTTTGGAATTGCAGCTACAACCTTTATAGGTCAAGCCTTAGGAAGTAGAGACAATGAGACTGGTAAAAAGTATTTAAGGCAATTAGTTAAGTATACTATTATATTAACCATATTTGCAGGTGGGGCATTAACCTTCTTCCCTAGACCTATAATGAGCTTACTGACAAAGGACCAAGAAGTAATTAGAATTGGAGCAATGTATCTAGTAGTTATGGGTTTAACTCAATTGCCACAGAATATTTCTGGTGTCTTAAATGGAGCTTTAAGGGGCGCAGGTTATGCTAGGGTACCTATGATAAATGCTGGTATAGGTCTTTGGATTATTAGAGTACCCTTTATTTTGATAGTAGCCTATGTATTTAAAGCAAATATATTATGGATTTGGATAGGTATAGGGATTGATATGTCCTTTAGGCTATTATTCTCCTACCTATACTTTAAGAAAAAGAATATATGGGAAAGACAGGCTTTAATTGACTAAGAGATTGGGGAGTGATATTTTGAAGGATATTGAAATTGCAAAGGATATTTTTCAAAGGGAAGATATGGCTATAGTGGTAGTTAAAAATGGGAAGGAAGTTTTTAAAAGCAAAGATAGGGGTATAAAACCAATATATATCTTGGCCAAGGAGATGAAAGAAGAAGCCTTTGGCGCATCTATTGCTGATAAAGTAATAGGAAAAGGGGCAGCCTTAATATGTGGATACTTAGGGATTAAGGAAGTACATGCTAGTTTAATGTCTAAGGAAGGGGAAATAATATTAAATAAGTATAATATCCCCTATACTATGGACAAATCTTGCCCCTATATAATGAATAGGGATAAGAATGATTATTGTCCCATAGAAAAATTATCAATGGGTATTGAAGAGCCAGAAGTATTTTTGTCCAGGGTTGAAGAGTTTTTTGCATCTATAAAAAATATGGAGTAAACAAGCTGTCCATTAGATTTATGGTGGCTTATACAAAAGATGACAAGTGGCTATTGAAATAATTGTGAATTGATGAGATTTGTGAATTGACTAAGGAGGTATTTTATGAAAGACAGAAATCATGTAAGAAATCTAGTTATATCTGGACTATTGTTAGCTTTAGGCCTTATAATTCCTTATATTTTCCATTCCTCAGGTATTGCTGGTAATATATTTTTACCAATGCATATTCCTGTATTAATTGGCGGATTCTTGCTACCACCACAATTTGCATTATTATTGGGAATATTAACTCCTATAATCAATTCTTTAATTACGGGGATGCCAAGTTTTTTCCCAATAGCAATAATCATGGTCTTTGAATTGGGAACTTATGGATTATTAGCTTCAGTTTTATATTTTAAATTAAGGCTTCCTACAGTTATTGCCCTAATCCTATCAATGTTAGGTGGAAGGATAATTGCAGGGCTAGTGGTGTTTATCTTAGCTATATTCTTTGCAATTCCCCTAGAACCTATAACCTACATAATAGGAGCTATAACAGCAGGAATACCAGGTATTGTAATCCAGTTGATCCTAATACCAATATTAATACATGGTATAGTAAGATATACTACTATATATTTAGATTATGATTAGAATGGAGGGATAAAATGACAATATTAATCAAGGGCATAACTTTAGTTCCAATGGATGGGAAAAATGAAGTAATAGAAGAAACTAACATTTATCTAGACGAAGAAATAATCCATATTGGAGAATTGAAAGAAGATATAGAAGTGGAAAGGGTTATAGATGGGAAAAACAAAGTAGCCATGCCTGGTCTTATTAACGCCCATACCCATATAGGCATGTCCTTACTTAGAAATTTTGCAGATGATTTACCCCTACATAGCTGGTTAACAGAAAAAATTTGGCCAACAGAAGCTAAACTAATAGCTAAGGATGTGTACTGGGGTTCCCTATTAAGTATGGTAGAGATGATTCAGAGTGGGACTACTGCCTTTTGTGATATGTATTTCTTCATGGATGAAGTAGGGAAGGGCTTAGAAGAAGCAGGCATTAGGGGAGTGCTTACGAGAGGACTAATAGAAGAAAATGATGAAGTGGTAAACAAAGAAAAACTAAGAGACACCAGAGACTTATTTAAAAATTGGCATGGTAAAGGCAATGGTAGAATTAAGGTTATGGTGGCCCCCCATGCACCATATACCTGTAGTCCAGACTTTTTACTGGAAACTATGAAACTTGCCAATGAACTAAATACAGGAATCCATATACATTTGTCTGAAACAAAAAAAGAAGTGGAAGATAGCTTTAAAGCCTTTGGCAAATCTCCAATCAAACATGTTTATGATCTAGGATTATTAGATATTCATACTATAGCTGCCCATTGTGTTCATGTAGATGAGGAAGATATAGAGATTATGAAAGAAAAAAATGTATATCCAGTAAATAACCCAGGAAGTAATCTTAAACTAGCTTCTGGTTTTGCTCCAGTAGATAAAATGTTGAAAAAGGGTATATCAGTAGCCCTAGGTACTGATGGGTCTTCATCAAACAACAATTTAAATATGTTTGAGGAGATTAATTTGGCAGCCATAGTAAATAAGGCAGTCAATTTAGATGCAGTTTCTGTACCAGCAATTGATGCTTTAGGAATGGCAACTATTAATGGAGCCAAGGCCTTAGACTGGGATGATGAAATAGGTTCAATAGAAATAGGAAAGAAAGGGGATTTAATACTAATAGATATGGATAAGCCCCACCTATATCCTAGACACAATATTATTTCATCCCTAGCCTATTCAGTTCAAGCTGCAGATGTAGATACAGTCATAGTAGATGGCAAGATTATAATGGAAAAAAGGGAAATAAAGACATTAGATGTAGAGAAGATAAAATATATGACAGAGAAACATGCCAAGGACTTAATTAGTAGATAACAAGAAAAAAACTATATATTTTCTTCATTAATAGCCATTAGTTTTCTAATGGCTATTATATTTTTCTCTTTTTTGGCAATAATCATATTTATCATAGTAGTAAAGGGTGGGCCTATGATTTCAAAGGATATTGAAATAAATAAGGATGAGATGAAGAGGATATTTAGGGCTTCCAGTGATTTAGTATTATATGAATTTAGTACCCAATGTAAGGCAAAGGCATTAGTTGCCTATATAGAATGCCTAGTAGATAGAAATGGTCTATATAATGATTTGGTAAGCCCCTTGATTAAAGAACTAAATTCACCTGAAGAAATATTAAACACAGTTCCCATTGCAGGTGCTAGGGAAGTTACAGATATGGATACAATTACAAAGGAGTTACTAGTGGGAAATGCAGTATTATTTATAGAAAATATTGATACTGCATACCTTTTTGAGCTTGGAAAGTGGGAAAGAAGGGCAATAGAAGAGCCTGGTAATGAGAGGGTAATTAAAGGGCCAAAGGAAGGTTTTGTTGAAGATATCAGTGTAAATAAAGGCCTTATCAGAAGGAGGATAAGAAACCCAAACCTAGTTTTTGAAGACTATGCTATAGGGAGTCAAACTAATACTAATGTTTCCCTAGTATATTTAGCAGACATTGTAAACCCTAGTATTTTAGAAGAGGTTAGGGAGAGGTTAAAAAACATCAAACTTGATGCCATCTTAGATGCATCTTATATAGAACAGGTTATAAAAGACTCCCCTAGGTCCCTGATCCCAACAGTAGGATATACAGAAAAACCTGATGTAGCAGCAATATGCAACCTACCTTAGAATAATTAGGGTTTTTTCCTTGTTAACCGCCATAAGCTTACCAGGTATTCTAGTAGCTTTAAAGACATATCATCAGGAGATGCTACCTACAAGCCTTTTAATGTCCAAGGCCAGTGGTAGAGAGGGGGTCCCCTTTACCGCCTTAGTAGAAGCCCTACTTATGCTTATTTTCCTAGAAATAATTAAAGAATCATCTATCCGGACCCCAAGTTCAATCGGTATGGCAGTGACTGTAGTTAGTGGTTTGGTCCTGGGACAAACGGCAGTCCAAGCAGGTTTAGTTGGACCAATTATGGTTATAGCTATAGCTTCATCTGGTATATCGGAGTTTATTTTTGCAGGGCTTAAGGAGATGATAGTATTATATAGATTTGTTATTTTACTATTAGGTGGCACTTTAGGATTATTTGGAGTCGTTTGTGGAATCATAATAATTATCGTTCATTTGATTTCAGTTAGGTCCTTTGGAGTGCCTTATATGTATCCAATTACCCCCTATGATAAGGAAGGAATGAAAGATTTTATTATTAGAAGTCCTTTTGATAAAATGAAGTATTTGCCTAGAAACATATCTAATAAGAAGGAAAGAGAGAGAAATGAATAGGGAATTTAAAAGAAGAAAAAAAGTTAAGGGGATAATCCTAGTTTTATATATTTTAATCTCATCTACTGTCTTATCAGCCTGTGGAGGGGAAGTTTTTTCTAGAATAGAAAGAGCTTGCTCTGATAGGGTAAAAGAAATTATTTCTAATACATTAGAAAAGGGTCAAAAAGAATTTAAGCAAGACAACTTTAGTATTGGGGTTACTGTCCACCAACAATATCCCAAAGTATGGAGGGAAATTGCAACAGACTGGAAAAATATTTTTCCTGAAATAACCTATGAAGTAAATGTGGAAACCACCATTGTTGAAATAGGACTAATAAATTTTCCTGCTAACTTAAGGAGGAAAAAATGAATATGAAGGAACAAATTTCAAGTAGACAGATGATATATGTTCTAATACTAAATAGGATAGGTACTATAATAACTCTTATGTCTATTATCCATATGGGACCAGCTAACCAGGATATATGGTTAATGATGATTTTATCAACTTTTTATTGTTTATTATTCAATATACCCTTGTTATTTTTAGCCATGAAATTTAGTAACTCTTCTATTATTGAATACATGGAAAAGATATTTGGCAAGTTTATAGGAAAGATCTTGGGAATATCTTATGGTCTATTCTTTATAAGGATAGCTGTCCTATATTACTATATTGAGATACAAATGATAAGAACAACTTTTATGGAAGAACTGTCTCCAGTAATAATTATTCTTGTATTGATGCTGGTTTTAATATATGTAGCCTCTAGGGGACTTGAAGTATCAGTTAGAACAATAGAGTTTTTTGGGCCAATTGTAATATTATCCCTAATTTTTTATGTTGTATTAGGATTTAACAATATAGATTTAACTGTTTTACTGCCTATTTACGGAGATTCTACCCTATCAGGGATAAATATTGGAGCCCTAGAAGCAAGTTTGATCTTTACAGATCCAAACCTATTAGCCATGAATTTTCCCTCTCTTTCTAATAAAAAAGATGCAGTAAAGATAGTAGTAAAAAGTAAGATTATTTCCCAATTGATTATTATAATGATGGTAATAGCTACACAGGTATCCTTAGGTGTAGAACAGGCTAGGCATTCTAACTTCCCATTTCTAACCTATGTCAGGCTAGTAAGGACTTATTCCATATTTGAAAGGATAGAGGCCGTATTTTTAACGACTTGGTTAATTATTGTAATGACTAGGGTAGTGTCATACCTCTATATTTCAGGTAAGGCATTTAAACAGGTATTTAATAAAAGAAACATAAAACCATTTATATATGGAGTAGGTATATTTATGGGTATAGCACTTTACTATATTTCTGATATAAGCCCTAAACTCACCTTTTTATTCAGTAGAAAAATAGAGGAGTATTATTATTATTTTATCTTTAACATTGGAATACCCATATTAGCTATCATAATCTATTACATAAGGAGGAAGGATTTCAGAAAACAGGAGAGGTTAGGAAGTTAATTATTTAATGGAAGGACTATTGTAACTTTAGTACCTTCTCCATAAATGCTATCTATATCTATAGTCCCATTATGGGCTTCAATTATGGATTTAGTAATAGATAATCCTAGTCCTGAACCATCAGGGTTTTCTTCCCAAGATTCCCTGCTTGTATAAAACCTATCAAATATTAGGGGTAAATCTTCCTTTTTGATGCCTAATCCATTATCTATTACTTTGATAATGGATTTATTATTTTCTTTTCTTAAAACAACTTTAACCCTACCATCCTTTTTAAGAAATTTTAAGGAATTGGATAGGAGGTTATAGATTATTTGCCTTAGCTTTTCCCTATCCATATTGATAAAAACATTGTCTTCAATATCCATCTCTATGGAGCAAGCTCTCTTTTCATACAAGGGTATAAAGTTAGTAACTATCAAAGGAATTTCCTTAGATATAGAAAAAGTTGTTTTATTTAAGATAAAATCTATTTCCCTAGCCCTAAAGGAATTTTTAAGCTCATCTACTAGATTAGATAACCTATCTATCTCAGCCATTAAAACTCCCAGATGTTCCTCATTTGCTTCCCATATCCCATCTAAGATTGCTTCCAAATGGGACTTAAGAGTGGTTAAAGGTGTCCTCAACTCATGGGAAATATCTTGGGCATATTTTTTTCTTATACTCTCTTGTTTTGCCAAGCTTTCACCTAGATAATTAATAGACTCTGATAATTCTACTATTTCCTTCGTATTACTTTTAACCTTAGATTTTCTATTTAAGTTTCCCTTTCTAATCTCAATGGCAGTGTTGCTTATGTCTAATAATGGGATAGTTAAGGACCTAGACAGGAAAACACTAATTCCTAAACCAATAAAGAGGGTAAATATAGCGGAAATGAAGATGGATTTAGTAAGGGTTTCTTTGAAGAGGATTGCACCTTCAGTTAAATATGAATTATCTATATATCCTAGGACTAGGCTACCAACCTGAATACTTCCTTCCATTAGGGGAAAAGACCTTTCAACATAATTACCTTGGGGAAGTTGATGTTGTCTCATCATTCTTCCATGGTTTCCGCTCATGTTCATAATCCTACCGCTACTAGATGTAATGATTATATTATCATTTAAGTCCCTTATTTCAATATACACCTTTTCTATATTAGCATAGGAATTAATTTCCCTTTCGTATAATACATAGCCATTGTCCTTATATAATTCATTTAAGTCATTGCTAATTCTTTGGAGTTTTTTCTCTTGCTCCTCAACTAAATAGTTTTCAAACCTATTATTAATCATTGTGTTGGATATAAAGCTAATTACAAATATAGATATAAAAATAGAAAGTAAGAAGGATAATATTAATTTATTTGAAAGTTTCATTGTTTACCTCCCTAGGGATTCATTTGTAACTATATTATAACAGTTAATATTGAAGAAATTATGAATTTAATTTCTATTTCTTCATAATTAATCCACATTTTAAATTTATAATGAAGTCAATAATGGAAAGGAGAGATTTTATGAAAAAGAAAGTCTTTGTAGGAGTATTAATCCTTGCAATTGGTATTGGGTCCCTAATAAGTTATGGAGAAAGCTATAAAACACCTAATATAATCCCAGTAAAGGGAATAACAAGATTTACTACAGAGGATAGAGAAACTTGGTTTAAGGAAAGGTTTCAGTTTAGGAGGGAAGAATTAAAGGACGCCCTAGAAAAAGGCTTTATTACAGAGGAAGAAGCTAAGCTTTGGGAAGACCATTTCAATTATATGGAGAAATTCCATGAAGAAAATAACTTTATGCCCTTTGGCTGCGGTGGCTTTGGTAGGGGAAGAGGAATGGGCATGATGAGAGGTGGCGGTTTAAGGGGCCCTATGATGAGAGGATATTATTAAACTAAAAGGTCCATCTTACATATTAAATGTAAGATGGACCAGTTTTTATCAGCAAAACTACTCCCTAACCCTATAACCCACTCCACTTATTGTGTCGATATAGGTATTTCCATTTTTACCATCTTCTAGTTTTTTTCTAATGGAAGAAATGTGCATATCTACTACCCTAGTATTTGGAGCATAGTTTACATCTCCAATCCTATTTAATATGGTTTCTCTTTGGATAACCTTTCCAGGGTTAGAGGCTAATAGGTATAGGATTTCAAACTCCTTAAAGGATAGGATAATGGGCTCACCATTTTTCATTACTAACCTCTTTTCTACATCTATTACTAAATCATGTATAGTGATCAAGGGTCCAGATAAGACTTCTAGCTCTCTAGATCTCCGTATAGCTGCATTTAACCGAGCTATTAACTCCCTATGGTGGAATGGTTTAGTTATGTAATCATCTGCCCCCATTTCCAAACCCAATATAGTATCTAATTTATCTTGATTAATGGTTACTATTAATACGGCGATACTTTTATGGATAGGATGATTTCGAATATATTTCAATATTTCAAGTCCACTCATGTCAGGAAGGTTTAAATCAAGTATGGCAGCTACTATCTTGTTATTATTCAACAAGCCAATAGCTTCTTGGCCGTTTTTTGCTATAAGGGAAGAAAAGTCATATTTATCTAATATGGAGGTTAAAATCTTTAGATTAATATTGTCATCTTCTACTATTAAAATATTTTTATTCATTTAGCCACCCCAAGCATCTTTATATTATTGTGAAAAAAATATATAATTATATTACATAAAATATATTACATCAATTATATTATAAAGTATATTTGTCGTCAAAATAAATAATTAAATAACAAGCATTTTACTAGCTTTGGATTAATTGACTTACTTTGAGGAAAAACTTATTATGGACTTGTATGTGAAAAATACTATTTGGGATGTGAGATAATTGTTAGATAATAGAGGAAATAAAGACATATTGGAAACTAACCTATTATTAGAACAGGTTTTTGAAAATGCAGCAGATGGTATGTGCATTTTAAATACAGATTATGAAGTAATCAAGGTAAGCCATAAATTAGTAAAATCCCTAGGTTTAACCAAGGAAGACCTTATCGGTAAGAAATGTAATGAGGTAATTTTACTATCTTTTTGCAATACAGCTGACTGCCCCATGAATAGGATAAAAAAGGGTGAAAAATATTTTACATATGAAGCCAATTATAAAATAGGCAATAAGAGTGTTCCTTTTTTGATAACAGCCACCCCCCTAATGAGTTCAAATAATGAAATAGAAGGACTTATATTAAGTTATAAGGATATTACGGATTTAATAAAGCACCAGAAGGAATTACAAATGGCTAAGGATAAAGCAGAAGAAGAAAACTTCTTGAAAACCCAGTTTCTTGCAAATATAAGCCATGAAATTCGGACACCTATGAATGGGATATTGGGACTTATTGAATTATTTGGTGAAACTCAGCTAGATCCTAAACAGGAAGAGTATATGGACTTAATAAAATACTCTGCAGACAGACTTCTTTCCATTCTAGACAATATTTTAGATTTTTCCAAAATCAAAGCAAATAAATTAGAGGTAAAAAGGAAAAGATTTAATTTAATCCATTTATTGGAAAATATAAAAAAATTTTTTTATCTACAGGCAAGTGGTAAAGGGTTAGATTTCAATTGGAAAGTCAATGATAAGCTCCCTAATATGATTATAGGTGATCCTGATTGTTTAAATCAAATACTCTTCAATTTACTCAGCAATGCCATCAAATTCACAGAAAGTGGACATGTTGGTCTACAAGTAGATATAAAAGGCCAAGATGCCAAAAATATTGAGCTAAGCTTCAGTGTTATAGATACAGGTATTGGGATCCCAGAGGACAAGATAAGTCATATCTTCAAAGAGTTTTATCAAACTGATTTATCCTCCACAAAAAAATATGGTGGTAGTGGATTAGGACTTACTATAACAAAGGAATTAATTGAAAAAATGGGTGGAGAGATAAGTGTAAGTTCACAAGTGGGAATGGGCAGCAAATTTACCTTTAACATAAAATTTGAAAAAATCAATTTACTGGTCCATGATGAAGAATATAGTTTAAAGAAAGACAAGGATATTAATATAGATAGGCTTAACAACTTAAACATATTAGTTGTAGATGATGATTTGATAAATCAAAAAATAATATTTAATATGCTAGAAAAAAGCAATTGGAATATTAGCTTGGAATCAAATGGGGAAAAGGTCTTAGACCTAGTAAGGAAGAATAATTATGATTTAATAATATTGGATATTTTTATGCCAGGAATGGATGGTTATGAAATAGCAAGACAGATCAGAAAAATCGAGTCTAGAAATGGGGTCTATACTCCCATTATTGCCATTACAGCAACAACTACAATGGAATGTAGGGAAAAATGTGAAAATATAGGATTTGATGAGTTTATTATAAAACCCATAAGAGCAGAAGAGGCTTATAAAAAAATTATTTCTATTTTAAGGGAAAGAAGGGGCATAGACAATATCCAGCTTAATGGATTATTAGATAGAATAGATAATGATGCTGACCTATTGAGAGAATTAGTAGAGGAAGTCATATCCGATAGCTATGAAAGGGAACACTTAGGTAAAATGGGGATTTACATTGAAAATGGAGATCTTAATAGATTAAAAGAAAGCATCCATAAATTTAAGGGGAGCATATCAAATTTTAGTGCAGATGAAATCATTAGATTACTGAGAGAAATGGAAGCCAGTATAGAAAAAGATAAGCTTAATTCAATAAGGGAAATATATGTAAATTTAAGAGAGGAGTTTAATAAGTTAAAAGAAAAGTATAGACAATTAATTGAGACTAAAGGCCTATATTAATATAGGCCTTTTTTACATTATATTTACAAAATAAGACAAAAAATTTACCTTAATGTATTATAATGAATGAAAACTGTAAGATGACAAAATTTGACAAAAATCGAGCAAATTTTGTTATAACTAAAGATGAAATTTAAATGGGGGAAAAGGAAATGTATTTCCAGGATGAAAAGTATGGTTGTAAGTATAAGAAGGCCTTTGACAATAGCCATATTCCAATGATGATAGTAGATCTTGAAACAGGGATTATTGATGATGTAAACCAAGCTGCATGCAACTATTATAAGTATTCAAAAGATGAGTTTGTTTTAATGAAAGTTCAGGACATTACTGAAGGAGAAGGTAAAGAAGCTTATCAGAAAGATATTCTTAAGGGCAATAGTATTTTTACACTAAAACATAGGCTAGGAAATGGAGAAGTAAGAGATGTAGAAATCTATAGCGTTATTATTGAAGCAGAAAAGAGAGGGCAGGTTTTTTTCCTTATCCGTGATGCACAAGAAGGAGCAAAATTAATAAAAGAGCATAAGTTAAATAAGGCATACTTTGACATCCTGTTCAATAACTCACCAGAAGCTATAGCCATTGCAGACAAGGACTTTAGAATTCTAACCATTAATGAAAGCTTCAAATCAGTATTTCTATATAGTTTAGATGATGTAGAAGGTAAGGATATAACAGAAATACTCTGTGAAGAGAAGGCTTATTGTGATTCCTACAACTTTAGAGAATCTATAGCAAGTGGCAAGTTTAGAAAGGAAGAAGTTAGAAGGAAAAGAAAAAATGGAGAACTAGTAGATGTATTATTAATGGGCTTTCCATTAGTTGTAGAGGGAGAAATAATAGGTGCCTATTGCATTTACTCAGATATAACAGAGGTTAAGCAAAAGGAAATAGAAATAGAAACACTAAGGAATAAAGATAGACTTACTGGCCTATTTAATAAAGACTATTTTATGAGAAGCCTAAAAAATCAAATGGAGAAAAAGAAGGATGACTATTTAGCAGTATTGGTTTTAGGTATTAATGAATACAATGAGATAAATGAAGCCCTTGGCCAGCAGGTTGGAGATGAAGTCCTCAAGGAATTTGCTCAAAGATTAAGGACTAGCCTTGAAAGGGAGGCTCTTATTGCTAGATTAAGTAAGGATGAATTTGTAGTTTCATTGCCAAGTATAGAGGATATTTCTCATCTTAAGAATTTAGTGAATAAGATTAGGGCAAAAATGGAGAATACCTTTGTTATAAGAAATAAGTACATTGAAATAACTCCCAGTATTGGCATTTCCATTTATCCAGATGATGGAAGAGAACCAGTTGGCCTAGTAGGAAAAGCAGGTATTGCCATGAGCAAGTCAAAGGAAATTGATTTACACAACCCTATTAGATTTGAGAATTCCCTTGCAAGGGAAGTACAGGAGAATTTTTGGATTAAGACAGACTTAAGACAAGCCATACCTAGGAAGGAGTTATTTTTAAATTACCAGCCCATATATAATACTATTACAAATGAAATATTAGGGGTAGAAGCCCTACTTAGGTGGAACCATGGGGAAAGGGGTGTAATTCAACCTGGAGACTTTATTCCCATGGCAGAGAAAACTGGACTTATTCATGATATAGGCAGATGGGTTTTATTAAATGCCTTTAAGCAAAATAAAGAATGGCAAGACTTAGGATTTAAACCGATTTATGTGTCTGTAAATGTATCTGTATTGCAATTGGAACATGAAAAATTTTATGAGGAAGTAATGTCTATCTTATGTAGGATTGGTTTAGACCCTAAATATCTTCAACTGGAAATTACAGAAACCTTTTTTACACAGAACTATCAGTCAATTGTCTTAACAGTGAAGAAACTTAGCCGATTAGGCATTAGGATTGCCATTGATGATTTTGGCACTGGATATTCTTCTTTAGGACAATTATGTGAGATAAATATTAACAATATAAAAATAGACAGGATGTTCATAGATGGAGTTGATAGGAATAATAATAAGTCTAAAATTGTAAAGGCGGTAATCTCCTTAGCAGAAAGCTTAAATATTAACTTAACTGCTGAAGGAGTAGAGACTAAAGACCAATTAGCCTTTCTTAAAGAAAATAGATGTACCATTGCTCAGGGATTCTTATTTAGTAAGCCTGTAGAAAAAGAAGAGATAAAAAAGTTGTTCAAAAAAGTAATCTAAAAACAGGGGGGACAAATATGAAAAGTATAAAAGCAAAATTTATTGTTTATTTTTCTATACTTCTTCTATTATCTTCTGTAATTGTTGGCTTAATATCACTAATCTATTCTACTAGAAGTATAACGGCAGAAGCTGAAAAATCCCTTGCCCAAATGGCAAGGGAGGGGGCTCAAATAACAGAGAGTAGAATAGAAACTCAAATAAGAACCCTGGAGATAATAGCTGATATAGAAGAAATTAAATCTATGGATTGGTCGATACAAAAGGATCTACTATCTGACCTATTAAATAAAACAGGATTTTTAGATTTAGGGATAGTAGGTTTTGATGGC
>JAAYQJ010000052.1 GCA_012519355.1 Tissierellia bacterium
AGACTAGGTATAATAATACAGATAATATATAGTTCTTAAGAACAAACATTTCTTTTTCAGAGTCTGTTTGAAATATTATACTATACAATCTTTGATTTTTCACTACTAACTCCTCTACAGAACTCTTTAGCAGATATCTGCTTAAAAGAAAGGACAACAATGCTCCTATGGTTGCCCCTATTAAACAATATAAACTTCCTAGCCAAGGACCAAATAATCCACTTGCTACTACTGCAAAGGTAACTCCAGGCAAAGCCAAAACTGAAGATCCTATTATGGTAAAGACTAGGTATAATAATACAGATAATATATAGTTCTTGTGAACAAAATCTATTATTATTTTGAGATTATTAAAATCTGCTAAGTAGGAACTCAGTTTTAGTTGTCTATTTAAGAATAAGCCTAAGATTATTATTATAGCGAAAATTAAAATCTTTTTATGCTTCTTCATTGCTCTTTACCTTAATATTTTTTAGATTCTCTAGAATTATATATATTTCTTAATAAAACAATTAATATTGATAATGCAAATAATATTAGTAGTCCAGTCACTAATAATCGGGCTCCTCCTGTTAGCATACCTCCTACATAGGAATAAATTATAGTAGCTGGTAATTGGCCTATACCTGTGGCTATAAAGAAGGGTATAAAATCCATAGAAGTAAGTCCTGCTGCATAGCTTACTAAGTCAAATGACATAAATGGAAGTAATCTTGCTATTAGTATGGATTGTCTTCCGTATTTTTCAAAGAATCTATCTACACTTTCTAGACCTGCCTTACTGGTTAATCTCTCTACAACATCTCTACCTAAAGTACGGGATATATAAAAACATACAGCTGCCCCTAACATTGCACTTGACCATGAAAGTATTGCCCCTTGCCACCAGCCAAATAAATTGGCATTAGCAAATGTAATTAAAAAGGCAGGCAGTGGGGCTGCTATTGATTGAAAAACCATTAAAGCTGCTGATACTAACATTGCATAAGTTCCATATTCATCGATGAAGTCCCTTACAACTTCAAAATCTCCAGTTGCAAACATTGAAACTACATTATTTATAAATTGATTTACATTAGGGTTGAAAAAATATAATAATACAGATATTAAAATAATGCCTAAAAGAATTATTTTTGATTTATGTTGCAATAATTTCTCCTTCATATTTCACCTCAACAAAATATTATTTAATTAAATGGCTATCCATTTATTTAAACGGATAGCCACTATATTTATTATTCTAAAAGAGAGTTATAGTCGTCTCCTGCCTCTGTCCAAGCTTTCATACCACCTTCAACAGTGAAGATTTGATCCCCTGATACTCCCATTTCTATTAGTAAATCAGTTGCTTTTTGTGCATAGGATTTTCCTGTATTACATACTAGGGCAAATTTAACATCTGGGTTTCCTTCTTCTGAACCAGTAGCTTCTTTTAATGCTGCTTTTAGGTTTGCTATTCCTGTTGCATCATCTCCCTCTTTATTGGCAGCATGCTGGTCTGCTAGAATAGCACCTTTTATATGGCTTTCTTCGTAGGCTTTAGCCTGTCTAACATCAAGGATTATATATTCATTAGAACCTGAATCTATATCCTTCTTTAAATCCTCAACACTTATATATTTCA
>JAAYQJ010000003.1 GCA_012519355.1 Tissierellia bacterium
ATAGCTGGAATATAATAACCCTCAGTCTTTAACTTTTCAACAATTGTACAAACAGCATCTTCTAATAATATTGTAGGTAGACCCCATTCATTCATCATCTTACATGGACTATATCCAGTTCCTCCGCCTGCACCATCGAAAGTTATCATATCAACTTGAGCTTTACTTCCAATCATTATTACTCTTTCTAGATCCTTTCTATCATAGCCAGCCATTTTTAGATAGAAGTTTTTAACTCCCATTTCTCTCAATTTCTCAATTCTACCAATTAAATATTCTTCATCCCATAAAGGTAATCTAGCATAGGAATAGAAGTTTGGACAAGTTCCTTCTTCAGCTTTCTTAATAATTTCAGGATCCATAGGATCTGGGAATACTAATATTCCCATTTTTTGTTTTTCTAATGCTTCATCTCTATTTTTTATTTTGCGAACTGGTTGTGTTCCTTTTGCACTCTGTCCAAATTTAAATTCAATTGCTTCCACATTATGTTCTCTAACTGCATATTCAGGAAGTCCTAGCATATCATCTTCAACATTACATTGCAAGACAATCTGACCATATCCTCTATAATATTTGCGGAAGGAGTCTAGCATAGATTTTAAGGCTGCAAACTCGACAATCTTACCATTTTCAATTTTTAAATCTGGATCCTTATCACGAGCTTCCTCTCCTATTACACATGTAACCCCAGCCATAGCTGCTCCACCAAAATAATCTTCCCAGTTCAGTTTAATAAGTGCAGGCAAAATAATAGGCATTGTCATCCTAACAGGGTTGAACTTTCCATATTCCCTTTCCAAGTTTACCTTATAGATATTAGCTTCTTCATAGTTAGGATTAACTCCTGTAGCACCAAAAACACGACCATTGATATTGAAGTGTGAAAAGTCAATTGGATACTTCTTTTCTGATGCAACTTGATTATTCCCAGTGTTTATTGGATACACTGTCTGTTTCCCTAAAACTGCAGCTATTGCAATCTCGCAAGTTCCGTCACATTCCTCTGTACAAAAAGAACACATGCCGGATTGTGATGAAATATGATTACTCCTTAGGTATGTATCGTTGAATGCAGATGATAGTTTTGGAGAATAAGTCATTCTGATTCCTCCTTTATTTAATATTTATAAATTTACATTAATGTTATTCAATTGCTTTTCCTTCCATGTCTATGACGTCCACCACGGCAAAATGAACATTTCCCACAATTAATGTTACTTACAACGAAGTCTCCACCTTCAATTTTTAAAACTTTTCCATTTACCAAACAATCTGCAAGCTTTTGCTTAGCAGCTACATACATTCTTTGAACAGTAGATCTAGCGACACCCATTTTTTCGGCACATTGCTCCTGTTCAAAACCTTCTAAATCTATTAGACGAATAACTTCATACTCATCAACAGTTAAAGTTATAACTTCATTATTTTCATCTAACCTATTTATAGGTCCAAATGTTATATACTTAGGGATTCCACAAACTCTTCTTCGTTTTCTTGGCCTAGCCATTTGTTTACCTCCCATTGAATCAGTATGTAATGAGTTTATTTAAATAGTATAAAAATACAATTGTTACCTTCTTTAACAATAATTCTTGACAGGGGAATAGGAATCCTATTCCCCTATCACCTTTCTAGTCTTCTTCCTCATGTAAATCATCTAATATATTTTTGATTCCTTTTAGCCTTGTTTCAAGTAAAGCTTTCTCTTCTTCAACAAAAGCTTTCAGCATTTTTTTATCTGCAGGTCCATAGTAGCCACAAATTCCTCTTCCAGACCCTCTTCTATGTCCAATTCTTGGCCTATGATAATGTTGGCCACCACATTGACCCATTACTCTACCAACCAAAGCTAAAACCTCCTTTCAGTAATTATGGGTATATGTTCATTATAAATTTATTATAGCATATTTTGGGCATATGTCAATAACTATATTTTTTGACTTTATCTATAGAAGTAAAATCATTATAGTTTTGACCTAAAAGATAGAATTTCTTATTAAATAGTAAGTTTAAAAAAAGCATAAAATCCTTTATTCATAAGGATTTTATGCTTGTTAATGGTATAGTAAAGAACATTAAGGTATGTTAATTGTTAGAATCATAATAATACTAATGAAAAATTAGAATAGTATAAACAAGATGGTTCAAAATGTAACTAAAACATCAGCAGCCCATTGTACTGCATTTAAATATCCTTGTAATAGCTTATTAGGGTCTATCCCAATAATATCAGTATATTTATTAACATCTATCCAATTACCTTGCTCATACAAAATTATCAATTTAAGGATTGGTGCTAAATCTCCCTTTTGATAGACCAAAGAATCATAGATATCATCCGATATTAGGATGTTCTTTAATGCTTCATCCATAGTTTGATCAAGCATTGCATCTAAAACACTAAATAAGCACATTGTATAGACTTCATCCTTACGGTTTCTAAATTTGCTATGAATGGCTATATATTCCCCAAATTTGGCTCTAACTAAAGACATTCTCATAAGTTCAAGGGGCTTGTCCTTTGAAATTGCCTGGAGCATTAAGACATGAATCCATCTTTCTAATTCTATAAGGCCCATATATTGCAATGCCAGTTTCACTGAGTTAAATGTGTCCTTTCTTCCCTTATTGCTCATTGCTCGCAATAAGCGGTAGGAAAGATTTACATCAGATACAATTATGCTTGCTATCTTGTTAAAAGAAGGCTCTTCCTCATTTAATTCTTGTAGTATTCTATAGTATTGAGCTGTTGAATAATTTTTCACATCTGATTTTGCAATGATTTTAGGTTTGCTGAAGAAAAAACCCTGAAATAAATGAAATCCCATGTCTGCAGCCTTATGAAATTCATCTTCTGTCTCAACCTTCTCTGCTAAAACTATTTTATTATGTGAGATTGCTTGTCCAACATCGTACCTAATGGTATCAAGAGGTGTGTTAATAATGTCAAATTTTACTATATCAGTAATAGGAACGATAGGGTAAAAAATACTCTTATCATAATCATCTAGAGCAATCTTGTATCCTTTGCCCTTTAAATATTTCAATCTTTTCATCAAATAATCATCTACTTTTACGGTCTCTAGCACTTCAATTACTAGTGAATCTGAAGGAACCAATTCAATTGTATCCGACATAATAAAATCATAATCAAAATTGACAAATGCTTTTGCGTTTCCTACAATCTGACTCATCCCTTGTTCAAATAGCCCTCCAAAAACAGATGCTGTTGCAGAAGTTGCTGAGGTATCTCTAAACTCCTCTGCATGCACATCTTCTCGATACAAAAGTTCATATCCATAAATCTTCATGGATTTATCAAAAATAGGCTGACGTGCAATAAACATTTTAAATCTCCTTTTATAGTTTTTTGTTGGATAAAACTATTAATGCATTTATGGCCTTTTCTGTTTCATCATTGGTAGATTGAACTTTAAATAGCTAATTTAATTGAATTTTCTTCTAAACTGATTAAAAGTATACTTTATTTAATTATATATAACCTATGTAAATAATTCATTATTTTTTTACAACAAAATTATCTTAATATTAAAATTCTCTTTTCTGATAAGATCAAAACCAGCTACTTACCAGAAAAGAGAATCCCCTTTGCTAAACTATGGATAAATCCATATTTATAAATTGTCCATTTTAATTTTAGTTCAAATCTTCAACCATATTTATCATTACTATTCTATTGGTTTCAATTTAGCTGTAAAATGGCGAAGTATTTTTGGTTCCCAAATTATTTTATATCCTCTAATGGATTCTGCCCTGTCTTTAATAGCTATTAAAGCATCAGCAATAACATCTAAATGGGACTGGGTATATACTCTTCTTGGGATAGCTAGTCTTGTAAATTCAAATGGTGATTCAATCTGTTCTCCTGTATCTGGGTCATTGCCCAACATATAGGAACCGATATCACAGGATCTAATACCTGCTTCCTTATATAATTCTACTGCCAAAGAATGGCCTGGAAACTCATAATAAGGTATATGAGGTAGTAGTTTTTTTGCATCTATAAACACTGCATGACCACCAACAGGATATTGGTAAGGAATATTGGCTTCATCTAGTCTTGATGCCAAATATTCCATTTGTCCTATCCTATATCTTAAATAATTGTAATCTATTCCTTCTTCTAAACCTATGGCAAGTGCTTCTAAATCTCTCCCTGTTAAGCCCCCGTATGAAACAAATCCTTCCATAGGTATGGTCCTTGCCTTTACCTCTTCATATAGGTCCTCATCATCCTTAATACCTATTAAGCCTCCCATGTTTACTATTGCATCCTTCTTTGAGCTCATTGTGAATACTTGAGCATAGCTAAACATCTCAAGTACGATTTCCCTTATAGACTTATCTTTATAGCCCTCTTCCCTATTCTTTATAAAGTAAGCATTTTCCGCAAATCTAGCCGCATCTATCAATAACGGTATATTATATTTTTTTGCTATTTCTGAAGTCTCTCTTAAATTCTTCATGGATACAGGCTGACCGCCTGCACTATTGTTTGTAATAGTCATTATAATTAGTCCCACATTCTCTGGCCCATATTTCTCAATTAATCCCACCAATTTTTCCGTATCCATATTACCCTTAAAAGGAGTATAGGTTTCAGTATCTAAGGCTTCTGCTACAACACAATCTATGGCCCTAGCTCCTGCTATTTCTACATGGGCCCTTGTTGTATCAAAGTGCATGTTAGATATGGCATATTTACCAGGTCCCAAAAAAATTGGCATTACGACCTTTTCAGCAGCTCTTCCCTGGTGGACAGGTTGTATATACTTATATCCAAAAATATTCTGTGCAGTACTCACCAAGTTCTTATAATTCTTAGAACCAGAATAGGCTTCATCTCCTTTCATCATACCAGCCCATTGTTCTGTACTCATGGCACCTGTACCACTGTCACTTAATAAATCAATATAAATGTCCTCTGAATCTAAGTAAAATAAATTATAATGGGCTTCTTCTATCTTTTTTAGTCTCTCTTCTTCAGTTAAAATCTTAATAGGTTCCACCATTTTGATTTTAAAAGGTTCTGGATAATACTTACTTCTCATAAACTTGCCCCCTTATAAACATATTTATTTATATATATTCTACAAAACTTTTCTTTTTCCTGCTTTATTTTTCTTATCAAAAAAAATAAGCCTTAACATAATAATTCCCCCAATCTCATAGTTTGGGGGAACTTAGATAAACTAATTATTATGCACGGACTTTACTATCAAATTTTCCTTGATGGGCTCCATCACAAAATCAAAAGCTAATGGCATATGGTTTGCTTCAAAAAATCCACTTCCATGGAGTCTATTTAACATGATATGCTGTAAAATTGAACCTTCTGCGTAGTTCATTGTGGTTTTTAAAACATCCTCTGCCATACCATAATATATGTCTAGCTCTCTAGGATTAATTGGCCACTTATTTAGTTCTGATTGAATTGGTCTTGGATTAGAGTTGTCTGGAAGTAGTTGTTCTCTTGCAGTATCAACGTTTTGTGTAGGAATATTTAGGGAGTGGGAATGAAATAACTTATCACCTTTTCAATAATCCCAATTTTTTTAGCACCTTTATCTTTCCATAGTTGGCAGAGTCTATACAGGGTTGCCCCTCCACCTGGACCAGTCCCAACTATTAGGACATCATAATTTTCCATTGCCATTCCTTCAAGGGTTTTTGTGGGGATCCAATTGTTTTTATAAGGCATTAACTTATTCTCCTTTCATATTTTTATCATATATATTTACCATATGAAATTACATATAGTTAAGTGCTAGTCTAGCTTACTCCCCTACTTGTAATATGATAATAATTCTTCCAGATTGATTAAACTTACATAAATTATGATTAACTATAAAGGAATACAATGATAGGGCTATATGATCTTATAGAAGGAGTTAAAAAAAGTAGGACTTTCCTATTTCTTATAAAAAAATATCCACCAGGAAGCTGGTGGATATAATCCGTATTAATAGTTTACACCTAAGTCAAGTTCAACTTCATATTCTATTGGTTTTTGCTTAAATAGATATTCTCCTTTTCTAATTGACGCAAGAACTCTAGCACGGTTTCTAATTACATCAAAAGGACTATTACCATCAAGAACAGTGAAGTTTGCATCCTTGCCCACTTCTAATCCATATCTGTCCTGGATATTTAAGCATCTAGCCCCATTATATGTGATTAAATCTAAGTCTTTTTCTATTACTTCAGGTGACATAATTTGAGCTAAATGTATTCCATTATCAAGGATATTCATCAGATTTCCATTACCCATTGGATACCATGGATCATTTATTGAATCTTGTGCAAATGCAATATTGATTCCTTCTTCCATGAATTCTTTAACTCTTGTAAGACCCCTACGTTTAGGATATGTGTCCTGACGACCTTGAAGATATGCATTTTCTGTTGGACAAGCAATGAAGTTCATCTTGCTCTTTTTGAATAAGTCTATCATTCTATAAGCATATGAATTATTTGCTGAGCCAAATGAGCATGTATGGCTAGCTGTTGTCCTTGTACCATAGTCTTCCATGAGAACAAGAGCATTTAATAATTCAACAAAACGTGAATGTGGATCATCTGTCTCATCACAGTGAACATCAATTAACTTATCATATTTAATAGCTAGTTCTACAATA
>JAAYQJ010000004.1 GCA_012519355.1 Tissierellia bacterium
CAATATTCCATGAAATAAACTTCAATTATCTTCCTCCTCTTACTTTTTAGTTTCTTTATAATTCTTCACTTCCTCTACTGAATGTTCAAAATGGGTCTAACTTCATGATTAGCTCTCATTCTTTCAATCCTATCTTTTTATCCACCCGTTATCAAGCCAATGTTGGGTATCTGCAGATAGTTTTTCTTCCTTTTTCAACAATCCTCTATGTATATTCTTTGAAATAAAGAAAAATACTCTTACTTTTATATTTTTGCTAACTGGCTTTGGTGATAGATATTCCATAGATAAGTTTCTCAATCTAGTCTCAACCTTTCTCCGTCTCTTTTCATCAATTTCATCCCATTTTATGCTACCCATAGTTCCAAATCCAAACTTCTTTATATCCGATACCCCAAACCAGGTCAAACTAGTTGCAACATCATTTTGGGCAGCCCTATTGGGTGCACCGATACTTTGGGTAAGTATGACAGCCCGTTTACTAAACATTCTCCTATCTGGCCTATGGACCATCCAATGGCATGCCAAATGGTCTAGGAGTGCTTTTACTTGTGTCCCATTTATTACTGCTATTTTCAATTGCCAATACCCCTTTCTTGTATACCCAAAAAATTATATATCTCCCAGATATCTCTATTGCAAAAAACTACTCTCTATTCACCCAATTTTATATCTTTTCTACTGGTATCCAAATTTCACTATAAAAATTATCTGGGTCCCCACTGCATGGGCTATACATTTCAATATTATAGTTACCTGCAAGTTTAAATTCCTTAGAATTTGGTAACCATTCACTCCAGATTTGTGTATTTAAATCCTGAATTGATTTAGGCAAGGGCCCCCTACATGGAAATACTGCCCATGTACCAGCAGGAATTACCCTAGTTTCATATCCTTCTGGAATATCATTCCATGGTATATAGTTGTCAGCTATCATGTAGTCAAGTCTATCTCCATAAATACCCAAGCAGATTCCATACATTCCTACAACGACATTATCTTCACTTTGCATAAGTTCCTCCCAAAACCTTGGGACCTCAACATAAGAATTATCTGCATTAAAGCTTCTCACCTTACCCATAACAGTAAACTGGGCTTTTTCAACTATTTTGTACTCTAACATTTTCTCTCCCCCTAATGTTAATTTTTACATGTTCAAGTAGCTTTAGATTAGTCTGAGAACTTTTAATAATGATTTTATTATAACATATACCCTAGATTTAGACTTAGTTTTCATACCATTTACTACAATTTCTATAGGAGGCTGCCTAGAATATTAATTTATTGCTTAATAAAACTCTTGAATAAGTTTCTCTTCCAATTTATAAACTTTGTCATATCATGGTTTGAAGAAATCATTCCAAAAACATATAAGGAAAATCCAATACCTATTATGAAATACATAATAAAATCTGGGACTTCAATAAATTGATTTATAGTTATAGAAAATGCATTTAATAATAAACCCCATTTCACATATTTATTCATCTTATCATTTTTCATCTATATCCCCCTCTTATAAATTAGATCGATAGTATATTTTAAATATCCCCTTAACTAAGGAAACAAATAAAGTAGCTCCCAGTAAAGCTAAGAATGCAATTTTATTAAAATATCCAGCAATTATTGTAGCAAATCCAAGGCCTACAATACATATGTTTATCCCTATAGCTCCAGTTTTTTGCATTATCATAATGGACCGCTCATCATGTTCCTCAATATATAATTTCTTAAGTTTCTTTTCATCTTTCATGGCTATTAGATTTTTAAAGACGTTTAGAATTAATAGGATACCAAAGCTAGTAAGGACACCTCCATGAAAATATACTATATCATTTGATGACTTAACCAACTTATCTTGATTCAAAAATAAGACTAAATAGACAGATACCATGCTAATAAATAATATTAATAACAATATAATTCTATTACGAATCTTAATCCTATAGTTATCCATACTAGATCTCCTCCACTTCTGAAAAATCAAATACCTCTTCAATAGACAGATTAAAATACTTTGCAATCTTGTAGGCTAGAACCAAAGATGCAGTATATTTCTCCCTTTCTATAGAGTTAATTGTCTGCCTAGTCACACCTACAGCCTCTGCAAGTTCCTCTTGTGTTATTTTATTTTTTTGTCTTAATTCTCGGATTCTTGTCTTCAAATCCCACACTCCTTTTGTAAAGGATACTTTACATATTAAGTATAGCCTACTTTACATTTAATGTCAAGTAGGCTATACATTTTTGTCAGAAATTAATCAAATATAGGATATTTAAACTATGCTTTTCCCTATAGCTTGCTGCCAATCATACTTTCTCTCTTATCCAATGAAACTTCTCCATTTTTTTAACTCTTGTTTTATATATCAATATTTAAAGCATTTTTAACATTTTCTACGGTTTCATTTCCAATCTTATTTGCCTTTTTGCTGCCTTCAAGTATAATATCACGGACTTCCTTAATATTTTCTTTAAATAAGGACAATACCCCGATGATCATAGAAATGATAAAAATTACAATTATTATTTGTTTAATTCTGATAATCATCTACCTCCTTATTGTTCCCACTCTTTTATCTTGATTAAATACCATAATCACCTATCAAAGATAAGAGATTTAACTACAGCAAAGTATTCTCTTATATATTGTTGAATCACAATAGTGGGTGGTACTTCAGCAGGTAATCCATAGGCCTTAGCCCCAAGTCTCCTAGCCAAAAATTTAGACCTAAAGACATGAAATTTATTAGTTACTAATAAGACCCTAGGAGATTCTAAATCATCGATTTCTCCTATTATATTAAGGCTATTTTTTATATTTTCAAATGTACTTGTAGACTTATCCTCTAATATGATTCTACCTGTATCTATACCACGATTAACTAAATATATTTTCATAGCCTCAGCTTCTGGTATGTATTCATCCGGACCCTGGCCACCTGATACAATTACCTTTATATCAGTATTTTCCTTCAAATATTCCTCTGCTACTTTCAGTCTTTCAGCTAAGGCTGGTGAGGGAATATCCCCATAAAGTCTTGCTCCTAAAATAATCATATAATCAACATCACCTAAATATTTTGTGTTTCCATTTATAATAATTAATCCTTCAATTAAAATAAAGGATACTAAAAGCAAAGTAATTATTAATTTTATGATTTTGTATATTATTCTACTAAGCATTGGAACACCTTCTATTTTACTTTCTTTTGATTACAAAATTGACTTGCATTTAATATTATTGTCACAATCCATGAACTATAAGCATTGTTAGTTACATCCTATTATTAGGTTGATGGATTGTCAATTAATTCCAATTTACAAAATAGTTACAATATAACTTGAATAAAAAAGCAAGCACTGTTTTAATATGCTTGCCTTTACTATTAAAATCTATCTTTTGTCTCTTGGCTATCATCGGCCTTATGAATCCTTTTATAGTGATACATCTGACCATCAGCTTCATTAAGAATTTTATTGAAATTAAGCTTTTCTCCACCTCTAAAAATACTATAACCATAAGAGACTGTGGGTATATGGTTACCTTTCTCCCGTATCTCCGTAAGATTATTTGTCATCATCCTAAGATTATGTTCAATCTTTTCTTGATCAGTTTCCTTTCCTATAATAGAAAACTCATCTCCACCGATACGGTAGCAGGTGTAATATTTATCAAAAGATTTTCGGATAATTCCAGCTACTGTTTGTAAAACTTTATCCCCGTAATCATGGCCATATGTATCATTTACCATCTTAAAATCATCTATATCTAGCATGATAAGGGAAAATTTATCACTATCTCCTATATGCTTAACTACCTTATAAAAAGCTGCCCGATTATACAAACTGGTTAAGGTGTCAAAGCTACTATCAAACTCAGACAACAAGAGAAAATACAACAATAAAGCTAATGTCACACAATGCCAAGATGTATAGGCTGAGGGATATATCAATTGGATGCTTGTCCCAGCAATAGTGAAAATAGATAAGGCTACCAGCTTACCTATAATTGGATAATTATTCTTCTTACATACCTCTAAAGTAGAAACAATTAGAAATAATAGATTAATAATATATACTGTTATAAAAACAAAAAAATACTCTCCTCTTGTATACTGATTGTTAGCATCCACATAAAAAATAAACCTGAATACTGGAGATAAGGTAACAGCAAGTATATTTAATATGGTAGGAATAAGCAATAGTTTATGGGATTTTAGAATCGTTTTGTCAAAAATTAAAGTGATTGCAATAGGTATCATTGGTGCAAGAGTAAAACCTAGTATATTGAATAAAATGTTCATACTAGGAATATTTAAATTCACGTTGTTAGTAAGGATGGTCCCCGCTTCTGATAGTATTATTAAAACTGTAAGGACTATGGCAATCAAAAATGGTTTCTTCCGTTCAATATTAAGTGCAGTACTTGAATACAAAAGCCCTATTAAGCAAAAAAGTCCACCTATGTCTATGATATATGTAGCAGTGTACATATTCTTTTCATCTCCTATGCTAATAAATTAGCAGAATAATTGTTACTATCCATCTTACAACTATCTATCATACTGCATGTATTCCAGCGAAATTATACCATAATTTTTTATCCCTAGTAAATATTTTTTTGTTTCGGTTTGTTTTTTGCCTTGCTTATAGCTTTACTCGCTCCCATCCTTTGCCCCAGACTTCTCATTTGGAATAGTTATCAAAATAGAAATAATGGCCAACATGGTCACGAACAAATTGAAAAGTAAGGCAATAATTGCTGCATAACGGATAGAAATATTGTCAGTTCGGCCTCTGAAAAATCCTTCAACGAAAGTAACTTGCTCCATACTTAGGCCTGTAAATATGGCAGCTGAAAGAGCTATACCAATGGCAGCCCCTAAGGCTGATGTCATCCTATAGATACCTGATGCTGCTCCTGCTTTTTCTTCAGGAACGGATGTCAAGGCAGCATCAGCTGATGGGGTTGCATATAGGCCTAATCCAATTCCGAAGAAAGTAAAACCAATTGTAGCCACCACCTTATATTGGGCTGTCAATAGGTGGGTAAATGTTGTCAAGAAAATACCTAGACCCGTAATTGTACATCCTAATATCATAGGTATGCGTGGACCCCATTTTTGTAATAGCTTCTCGCCTACCTTAATTGCAACTAGAATGCCTATAAGGTATCCAATGGTTAGGAAGCCTGCCTGTAAAGAATTTAAGCCAGCAGCCAATTGGACTAAGGATAGGGTAACAATAAGTGTTCCCGCTGCATTATTTAACAAGAAGTTTGAAATAGTGGCACCCTTGTATGTTTTGTTCTTGAATATGTTAAAATCAATGAAGGCGTCTTCCTTGTTTTTTTCAATCTTATAAAATATTATAAATGTAATAACTGATAATAGGCCAAGACCCAGTATCATTGGGCTTAACCATCCTATATTCCCACCCTGGTTAATCAAGATGTTAATAGCAAGCATACCTACCATAAAGGTTATGATTCCAGCAATATCGAAACCAGCCTTCTTATTACTAGGGGGGTTCTTGCTTTCTGGTGTTCCAGCAATTAAGAGATAGCTAATTACAGCAATGGCAATAGAAAACCAGTAGACCCAACGCCAACCAATTGTGGAAGCGATAATACCACCAAATATTGAGCTTAGGGCAGATCCACCCCAGGAACCCATGGAATAAACACTAACTGCCCTTTGACGGGCTGGTCCCTCATAGAAAGCCTTTATTATGGCCAATGCGCTAGGCATAATACAAGCTGAAGAAAGTCCCTGTATTATACGGCCTATAAGTAAGTATATAGGAGTACCCTTTGGTGATATTGCTATTAAAAATGAGCCTATTATGCTTAGAACTAATCCAATCTTTGTGATTTTTATCCGCCCAATTCTGTCCCCCAAGCCACCTAAAACTACTATAAACATGCCAGAAAAGAGAGCTGCTAAACTTACAGCCGTATTACTGACATCTACACTTATACCTAAATCTGTACGAATAGTTGTGGCTATATTAAGTATTGCTTGGGCAAACATTCCAAATGTTAAAACTGCCAATAATAAGCCTATTAGCAGCTTGTCACCCACATGATTTTTCGGGCTTAATTCATTGTTTTTTCCCATTATAGTTTCCTCCCAAAAGTATATCTAACTATACTATTACACTAACTTTATCTTCTATATTTTATACCCTCTTTCAATAAATACATTCAAATCCATAGTTAAAGTATTAGGATTAAAATTTTTCTCCTCTATAGTAAAAAATCTATTCTACAACTGAAGCCTATCCTCTTCACAGTAGTTAACGTGTTTCTTAAAGAAAATAAGAGTTTCCCGACATTAACACACTCAACAAGCGGTCAAGAAAAATCCTATATAGATAACTGGATAATTTTATTTAATCCAAAATTAGCAATTATAAAAGAAAAAATAGTAAAGACAAAGGCATACTTATTATATGATATTGATTTTGGGAACAATTCACTAAACATTTGAGCACATGAAGTAATTAAACCTATTGCTGTTTTCAAGCAGGCAACTGTTACTATGGCAGCCAGTAATATTTTTCCGATAAAACCAAAATAATGGTTACTTACCATGGACATAATTGCTCCACCGTTATCAGCCCTACTAACACTAGCTAAGCTTGTTGCTCCCATATAGGCTAATGATGCATAAATTACACCCATCCCAACAAGACAAACTAAACCAGATTTAAAGGTTTCAATTGCTTTCCCCTTTGGGTTTTTTACACCTAACTTTTCAATATTTGAAATGATAACAATTGCAAAAGCAATTGAAGCTAGAGCATCCATAGTGTTATACCCATCTAATAGGCCTGTAAATAATGGTTTATCAATATAAACCCCCTGTGGTGGATATTGACTCACTTGTCCCATTGGACTTACATAGGTTGCAATTAGTAAAATTGATAGTAGTACTACAAAAATAGGGGTAAGGTATTTACCAACCCAATCTAGAATTCTTCCTGGTCTAAGGGAATAATAGAGTGTGACAAGAAAGAAGACTAATGAAAATACAAGCAATCCAATTTGAAGATATTCCTCAGCAATAAAAGGATTTAAACCTACTTCAAATGCAACAGTAGCAGTACGTGGAATAGCGAATAAGGGTCCAATTGTCAAATATAAGGCACATGTAAAGAAAATTGAATACCCCCTATTAACAGGCTTAGCCAAATCATATAAACTTTCACTTTGGGAAAGGGCAGTTGCAACAACTCCTAATAAGGGAAGGCCTACTCCTGTAATTAAGAATCCAAGGGTTGCCTGTAATGTATTACTACCAGCCAACTGTCCCATATGAACGGGGAATATCAAATTGCCTGCACCAAAGAATAGTCCAAATAGTAATGAACCTATTAGTAAATTCGATTTAAAATCAAGTTTCTCTCTCATATACAAAACTCCTTGTCTGTTTAATTATTGTGAATATCCCTATTAATACTAAGAAAACTAATAATATTTTGGTTGTAAATATTTAAAAGTTAAAAACATAACAATAATTGTAACTAAATTCCACATAATTTACAAGGCTAAACTAGGTTTATTTTTCCCAAATAGCCAATTTTGATTCTACACTCATCACACATCATATAAAAGCAATACCACAGGCTAAAAAGCCTGTGGTATTCCTAAATCTATAATGTTTTCACTTTATTTACCTAAAAGGTTGTAAAGCACCTGTGCCATCTCCGCCCGGGTGGAATTCCCTTTTGGATCAAGCTTGTTGTTGAATCCTGTTACAGTTCCAGATTTGACCAGGGCAGCCATGGCTTCAATAGCCCAAGCCTCTATACCATCATTGTCAGTAAAATCGGCAAGAGTCTTACCATTATCAGTGGTTGGCAGTTTATCCAGCATCTTCAAGGTGTTATATAGTAGGGTAAACATCTCCTGTCGTGTAATTAACTTGTCTGGTGCAAATCTATTGTCCCCTACACCCTTTGAAATTTTTAACCTCTTTGCTACACCAAGATAGCCAGTGTAGTAAGTGTTACCAGCGTCTATAAAATTATCAGCAGCTTCTTCATCCGGTTCAATACCGTAAGCCCTCAACAGCATGGTAATGAATTGTCCCCGTGTCAACGCTTCATTAGGACTAAATGTCCTTGCAGAGGTACCCTTAGTAATTCCCTTTTCTGCACAGAAGCTGACTGCACTATAGAACCAGTCTGTCTCCTTCACATCTGTAAAAGGATTTACCCAAGCAGGCTTTCTAGTATCCTGTCCCACCACATATATAGAAGGATGGTCAGGTTCAAAGCTTACTAGGCCTTTTTCTAAAGCGCTATCAAGCTTTAAGACTTCTCCTTTTTCATTACAGTACCAAACTGCCACAGGACCTTGGCCAGTATAATTGACCTGGACCTTGAGTGTCCCGTCAAAGGTGTTAATTTTCTTTCCAGCAGAGGTAATGTTGATATCTATCACAAGGTCACTGCTCTTTAACGCTTCCTTCTGGACAGCCTTGAGAGACTCCATATCCACATGTTTAAGTTCAAAAGTCAAGTTACTGCCTGATGCCTCCTTGACAATTGAAGCTGCCACATCAGCCTTAAGAGTGACTGAACCAATAGGTAACTTAATAGTTGTAGATCCGGCCTTGGAGAAGGCTGTTAAAGCATCCTTTGAAAGGGTAACAGCAGTCACTCCCTTCGCCTTGGAGAAGTCAAATACTATTTCATCATTATCGGTCTTTTCAATTATCTCATTGACCTTAGTATTGGACATCAGGAGGGTAACTAATCCCTTTGACATGGTATAGTTCACTTCCACCATGCCCTTTCCTACCCGAATTGTGGAAGTTGACGGGCCACCACTATAGCCGCTGCCACCAGTATTGCCACCACTACCCTTTTCAGGAGCCTCCAATACTCTAATATGAATTTGTTGTTTTATTGATGAATTTTCAGCCATTACTGTTATTATTCCTATACCTTTAGATACAGCTTTTATTACTCCGGATGGTGTAACTGTCACCACCTCTTCGTTATCCGACCAGTACTCCA
>JAAYQJ010000053.1 GCA_012519355.1 Tissierellia bacterium
CTAAGCTAAGGATTGGAGAGAAACTTGATGTTCTAAATGTAAAAGGGGGAGAATAAATTGTTAGCAAGAGAATTTAGTTATTACCCTGAAGAAACCCTTGAAGTTAAGAAGAAGGTTAGAAAAAAAGCTATAAGTAAGAAGAAACAAAATAATAGTTTACTAAAATTATTTGTATTGACAATACCTTTTGTTATTCTGGGTATTTCTTTGCTAATATTATCTCGCTATGCCAATATTACAACTATCAGACAGGAACTAACTGAACTTGAAAGGGAAAAAGTTGAGTTGGAGAAAGTAAGGATGAACCTAATTGCAGATTTAGAAGGAATAAAGTCATCAGCTAAAATTGAGGAAGATGCCATTACAAAACTAGGAATGAATTATCCTACTGAAGATCAAGTAGTATATATTAGTGTTAACTATAATACAATAGAAAATGAAGAAAAAATTACTCTAGGAGGAAGATTTAGCAAGATATTAAGCTTTGTATCAAATTTGTTTTAGGGGGTATTTGTTTTGAAAAAACCCAGCTATTCGTCTAAAAGGAGACTTATTTTTGTCTTTATAATCGTTATGCTTTTTTTTGTTGTACTTATAGGAAGGTTGGGGTTTTTACAAATCGTTAGGGGAGAGGAACTAAAGAAAGGTGCCTTAGAACAGTGGACAAAAGGTATTACCATAAAATCAAAACGAGGAATCATTTATGATAGAAATGGGAAAAAGTTAGCCTTAAGTATTAGCGCTTCCACAGTATGGGCAAGTCCGCCAGATATAAAGGACCCTGAAAAAACTGCAAAGGAAGTGGCTAGGGTTTTAAATTTGGATGAGGAGTTTGTTTATAATAAAATAACCAAAAGAGTAGGAACTGAAAAGATTAAACAGTGGATAAGTAATGAAGAAGCTCAAGAACTTAGGAAGCTAAAACTACCAGGCATTGAAATTGTAGATGATAATAAAAGGTTTTACCCTTATGGGAATTTTGCATCCCATGTTTTAGGTTTTACTAATATTGACAATGATGGATTAGAGGGCCTTGAAAATACATATGATGATTATTTAACTGGCATACCTGGAAGATGGATAAAAACCACCGATGCTGACAGTAGACAACTGCCCTTTGACGATGAAAAAATATATGAAGCATCAGATGGAGTATCTATTGTAACAACCATAGATGAGACTATACAACATTTTGTAGAAAAAGCAGCTGAGGAAGCACTAATTGTCAATAAGGCCAAAAATGTTACAATAATCGCAATGGAACCCCATACTGGTGATATTTTAGCCTTAACTAATAAACCAGACTATGACCCAAATGAACCTAGGCTTCCTCTAAATGAAGACTTAAAAAAGAACTGGGAAAACCTATCACAAGATGAACTCTTAGAAAAATGGTATGAAATGTGGAGAAATACTGCCATTAGTGATGTGTATGAGCCTGGCTCTACCTTTAAAGTAATTACAGCAGCTGCAGCCTTAGAGGAGAACATAGCTAAACCAGATTCTCATTATTATTGTGATGGTTTTATTAGGGATATTAAGGGAGTTGTACTTAGGTGTTCACGATGGTATAATCCCCATGGCTCTCAAACTTTGCTAGAGGGTATGAATAATTCCTGCAACGTTGTTTTTGTAAATTTAGGAAGACAAGTGGGCAAGGAATTGATGTTAAAATATACAAAGGCTTTTGGTTTTGGCGAAACCACAGGAATTGATTTAAATGGAGAGCAAGCAGGTATAGTACCTGCCAGTGCAGAAAACATTAGAGAAGTCAACTTAGCCACCATGTCCTATGGTCATGGTATTGCAGTTACTCCCATACAGTTAGTTAATGCTGTAGCTACCATTGCCAATGGTGGAAATCTAATGGAACCAAGGCTTGTAAAGGAATTGATTGATGAGGAAGGGAATCTTATAAAAAGCTTTGACCCTGTAGTCAAAAGGAAAGTCCTTTCACCCTCCACATCAGAAGCCATGCTAGATATGCTAGAACATGTAGTAAGAGATGGTACAGGAACTAAAGCCTATATACCAGGTATGAGAGTTGGAGGAAAAACCGGTACAGCTCAAAAAATAATAGAAGGTAAGTATGCACCTGGCAAATACATAGCTTCTTTTGTAGCAGTTGCCCCAGTAGACGACCCCAAAATAGCTTTACTAGTCATTATAGATGAACCTAGTGCAGGCCAGTACTACGGTGGGACTATAGCAGCACCAGTGGCAAGGAATGTCTTGGAAGAGACTTTGAATTACCTTGAAGTGACTCCTATATTTACAGAAGAAGAAAAGGAAATGATGACTGAAAAGGTACTTGTACCAGATGTCAGGAATATGAAAATAGGAGAAGGCGGGAAAGTCTTAACTGATATAGGGTTAAGATATACTACAGAATACTTAGACCTAACTTCTGAGTCAGTTATCCTAGACCAATTCCCATTACCAGATACAGAGGTACAAAAAGGATCTATAGTTGACCTTTATTTAAATATTAAAGAAGGAGAAACTATAATAATGCCATATTTAATTGGAAAAGATAAATCTGAAGTAATAGAGATATTAAATGACCTTAATTTGAATTATGAACTAAAGGGAGAAGGTAAAGCAAAGGCACAAGACCCTGCTCCTGGGGAAACAATAGACATTAATAGAAAAATAGTAGTTGAATTTGAAGGGACATAGGAGTAAGATATTAGAGGCAACTTAAGTAAGTTGCCTTTTAGTTAATCTTAATAAGGATAAAAGGCAGGTGGAAGTATGAAATTAATAGAAATAGTAAATGATTACCAATATATTTTACAAAAGGGCAGTTTAGATATAGAAATTACAGATATAAAAAATGATTCTAGAAAGGTAAAAAAAGGAGACTTATTCATTGCTGAAAGAGGTTTTACTGTAGACGGTCATGATTTTATTGAAAATGCCATTAAGAATGGTGCAGTAGGAGTAGTAATTGATAGGGAACTGGAAATAAATGAAGATGTTACAGTAATCCAGGTTAAGGATTCGGTTGATGCCCTAGCAAGATTTTCAAGCATTTTCAATAATAAGCCTTGGGAACAATTGGAATTAATAGGAATCACAGGGACTAATGGAAAAACTTCAACTACATATTTCATTAAAAGTATTTTTGAAGAATATAATAAAAAAGTAGGTATTATTGGCACAATAGGGGCAATAATTGGAGACGAGAAATCTGATATTAGTAATACTACACCCAATGCCTTGACAATACACAATCTACTAAAGGAAATGGTTGAAAAAAAACTTGATACTTGTATTATGGAAGTTTCTTCCCATGCATTGGAACTAAAAAGAGTAAATTATATGGATTTTCATGTTGGAATATTTACAAATTTAAGTAAGGACCATTTAGACTACCATGAAACCATGGAAAAATACTTTCAAAGTAAATTAAAACTTTTTAATAAAACTAAGAGTTACATTATCATTAATATAGATGATGAATATGGAAGGGAAATAATAGACCTAATAGGGGAGAGTGTCCCCTTATTGACTTATGGTATAAAGAATAAGGGAGATATATTTGCCACAGATATTGCTTTTAGCCTATCAAAAGTAAGTTTTAACTTAAATACACCTAAAGGCAATATAGATATAGAATTAAACATACCCGGTGAATTTAGCATATATAATAGTTTGGCTGCAGCAGCTTGTGCCTATGCCTATGGAATAGATTTAATTACTATAAAAAAAGGATTAGAATCCCTAGAAGGAATAAAAGGAAGGTTTGAAGTAGTTCCCACCAATACAGACTATACAGTTATTATAGATTTTGCCCATACGGCTGATGGGCTTGAAAAAGTCCTTAAAGTAATTAAAGAATTTGCAGAAGGTAGAATTATAGTAGTCTTTGGTGCTGGTGGCAATAGGGATAGGACTAAAAGACCGGAAATGGGAGAAACAGTTGGGAAGTATGCTGATCTTTCCATAGTAACATCAGATAACCCTAGATTTGAAGAACCTGAAACAATTATAGATGATGTTTTAGTAGGTACAAGAAAAATAGGTGGAGAATATGTTAAAATAATCGATAGGGAAGAAGCTATTAAATATGCCCTAGATAATGCAAGGCCTAAAGATATTATCCTACTAGCTGGGAAAGGACATGAAACATATACTATAATAAATGGAAAGACAATACCTTTTGATGAAAGACAGATTGTACTAGACTATCTAGATAACGAAAAATAAAAGAATAGATACTTGAGAGGAGAACATTATGATTGAATATATAGATATTGTTAGAAATCTTTTCATATCTTTTTTAATAACCCTTATTCTTGGACCAATTATGATTCCTTTATTAAAGAAATTAAAGATTGGCCAAAATGTAAGGGATGATGGACCTCAAACCCATTTAATAAAATCAGGAACCCCTACTATGGGTGGAATAATAATACTTATTGCCCTAGTTATAACGATTCTAACATCAGGTGTTTTAAATCGGGATATGTATGTATTATTATTATCAACCTTTGCCTTTGGCTTAATTGGGTTCATAGATGATTATATAAAGGTAGTTAAGAAAAGATCTTTAGGATTAAAGGCTTACCAAAAGTTGATCGGCCAAATTATCCTTGCAATTATACTAGCAGTATATCAATCATCCACTTCTGTACTAGGGACTAAATTAATTGTACCATTTTTGAGAGATCAGTATTTAGACTTGGGACCCTTATATGTTCCTTTTATTACATTTGTTGTAGTAGCAACTGTTAATAGTGTGAACTTAACTGATGGTTTAGATGGATTAGCTTCTGGGGTTACATTAATAATCCTGTCCTTCTTTGGACTTGTGGCTTTAAACTATGGTATGGAAAGTATATCAATATTCTCCACTACTTTGGCTGGAGCTTGCTTAGGCTTTTTAATCCACAATGCCTATCCAGCAAAGGTATTTATGGGAGATACAGGATCCATGTCCTTAGGAGGTGCGGTTTCTGCCATAGCAATCCTATTAAATCTTCCACTAATAATACCAATTGTAGGTGGAATATATTTTGCAGAAGCCCTATCGGTGATTATCCAAGTAATTTCATATAAACTTACTGGGAAAAGAGTTTTCCTAATGAGTCCACTACATCATCATTATGAGCAAAATGGCTGGAAAGAAACCAAGGTTGTAGCTGTTTTTTGGACTATAACAGTAATATTATGTTTAATTGGGATAATCAGTGTACCTTATTAGAAAGCGAGTTGATTATATGGATTTATCAAATTCTAGAGTACTAGTTTTAGGACTTGGAATAACAGGCCTTTCTACAGTAAAGGCTCTTCATAAGTTGGATGCTCAAATCATAGTATCTGATTCTAAAAAGGAGGAAGACCTAAGAGAATTCTTTCAAAAAATTGATGATATTTATGTTGAAAAATACTTGGTTACAGAAGACATACCCTTAGAAGATATAGATTTAATAATTAAAAGCCCTGGAATACCACCTTCTAACCCAATTATTCATGAGGCAAAGAAAAGAAATATAGAGGTAATAACAGATATAGAGTTGGCCTATAGAATCTCTCCAACAGACAACATAATAGCCATAACAGGTACCAATGGTAAGACTACGACCACAGCTTTAGTGGGAGAGATATTTAAGAAGGCAAAATATAAGACTTACCTAGCAGGAAACTTAGGTGTGGGTATTCTTGCAGATATGATAAATGCTGAAAAGGAAGATGTCTTTGTCATTGAAGCAAGTAGTTTTCAATTAGAAGATACAGTGCATTTTAAACCAAAGGTAAGCCTAATAACTAATATAACACCTGACCATTTAGACTGGCATAGGTCCTTGGACAATTATGTAGAGGCTAAGAAAAAAGTCTTTAAAAACCAAGATGATAATGACTATACAGTATTAAACTATGAAGATAGAACTCTTAGACAAATTGCGAATGAGATAGATTCAAATATTATCTGGTTTAGTGCAAATCAAGTACTAGACAGGGGAGTATATGTAGAAGAAGATAATATAATTATTAAGGACGAAATGATTTATGTGAAAGTGATGCCCTGCAAAGACCTAAAGATTCTAGGAAGACATAATCTTGAAAATGCCCTGGCTAGTGTTGGAATTGCCTATGCTATGGGGGTAGATTTAACCTATATTAGAGAAGCATTAAAGGAGTTTCTTGGAGTTGAACATAGGATAGAGTATGTGAAAGAAATAGGTGGCATATCCTTCTATAACGATTCCAAGGGTACTAACCCAGACTCTACCATAAAGGCAATAGAGGCTCTTAATGGCCCCATAATCCTAATAGCAGGTGGCTATGATAAGGGGACAGAGTTTCATGAATTAATAAAATCTTTTAATGGAAAAGTTAAAGAACTAATCCTTTTGGGGGAGACCAAGGAAAAGATAAAAGAAACTGCCTTAGAGCTTAACTTTAATAATATACATTTAGTTGAAAATATGAAGGAAGCTGTTAATTTATCATATAAATTAGGAGAAGAGAATGACAATGTATTATTGTCTCCTGCTTGTGCTTCCTGGGATATGTACAAAAGTTTCGAGGAAAGAGGTAAGGATTTTAAAAACTCTGTTTACAATATAGAGGTGGAGTAATATGGCAAAGAAAAAGGCCCTTCAAAGAAAAAAAGCAGTTGATTTTACCTTACTTATGTCTACTTTGATCTTAGTATTCGTTGGGATTATTATGGTCTTTAGTGCCAGCTGGCCAGAAGCTATGCAAGATTTTGGAAATGGCTATCATTTTCTAAAAAAGCAAGTTATTGCTGCATCTATTGGCTTAGGTAGCCTTCTAATCTGTATGAACATAGATTATAAAATCTGGAAGAAATATTCACTATTGATATTTATCCTATCCCTAATACTAGGAGCCTTAATTTTCACTCCCTTAGGTAGGGAGATTAAAGGTGCCAGAAGATGGATAGACTTAGGAATCACAACCTTCATGCCCTCTGATGCAATTAAAATTGGTTCTATTATCTTTTTTGCTAATTTCCTTGCTAATAAAAAGGATAAAATATCTTCCTTAGTACATGGAACTTTACCAGCTTTAATTATTATAGGTGTAGCCTGTGGTGCCATATATGTCCAAAAAGACTTAGGAACTACCATTACCTTGGCTGCTACCCTAATGGGTATGTTTTTTATATCAGGAATGAATATGCTACATTTAATTTTCATGGCTGCAGGAGCTGTAGCCTTAGGATTCTTAGCTATAACTGGACCAGAAAATGAATATAGGCTGAAAAGAATAATAGCCTTCAGGGATCCCTTTGCCTACAAGTTAGATATTGGTTGGCAAGCCGTCCAATCATTATATGCCCTAGGCTCAGGAGGCTTATTTGGATTGGGATTGGGAAAAAGTAGACAAAAATTCTTCTATATTCCAGAATCATATAATGATTTTATTTTTTCTATTATTGGAGAAGAGCTTGGTTTTTTAGGAACTTCCTTCGTCATCATACTCTTTATGGTCTTAATTTGGAGAGGCATTAAGATAGCCTTGAGTATAGAAGATGCCTTTGGGTGTTTCTTAGCTTCTGGTATAACAGCCCTAGTCACTATTCAGTCCTTAATCCATATAGCTGTAGTTACATCCTCCATTCCTACAACAGGTATTACCTTGCCTTTTGTATCTTATGGTGGAACTTCATTAATGGTTTATATGTCAGCCATAGGAATACTTTTAAATATTTCTAGACATGCAAATTTAGATAGGAGTTGAAAAAATGAAATATTTAATATCTGGTGGAGGTACAGGAGGCCATATTTATCCTGCCTTAGCCATTGCAAAGGAAATTCAATTGAGAGACAAAAATGCCAATATCCTTTATGTAGGCACCAAGGAAGGCTTGGAAGCAGAATTAGTACCAAAGGAAGGGTTAAAATTTAGAACCATAAGGGTTAAGGGCTTGCCTAGGAGATTAAATAAGGATTCACTTATTGCAGCAAAAGAACTTATTCATGGTCTATTTGATGCAAGGAAGATCTTAGATGATTTTAAGCCAGATGTCGTTATTGGTACTGGAGGATATGTTTGTGGCCCTGTTGTTTATATGGCAAAGAAGAAAAAAATCCCAGCCTTAATCCACGAACAAAATGCCTACCCTGGTATTACAAATAAAATCCTATCCAGATATGTTGATAAGGTAGCAGTAACATTCGATGAAGCAAAGAAATATTTTAAGCACCCTGATAGGGTTGTAAAAACGGGAAACCCAATTCGTAGGGAGATTCTTGAAATAAATAAGGAAATGGCATATAAAAACCTAGATATAGATAAGAACAAACCCTTTATCCTATCCTTTGGGGGGAGCGGTGGACAGAAAAAATTAAACGATGCCATGTTTGAATTCATAAAAAATGCAGAAAAAGATGTTCAAATAATACATGTAACGGGTAAAAGATTCTATAATGAGTTTATGGAAAAACTAAAGAAGAATAAGATATTACTAAATAAAAACATTAGAATATTTCCATACTTTTATCAGATGCCAGAGGCTTTAAATATTGCAACCCTTGTAATTACTTCAGCTGGGGCCATTACCTTAGCAGAAATTTCTGCAGTTGGTGTACCAAGCATATTAATACCTAAAGGTTATACTGCAGAAAATCATCAAGAGTTTAATGCTAGGGCCTTTGAGAAGAATGGGGCCTGCATATTAGTCCTTGAGAAGGATTTAAATAATACAAGACTAGATGATATTATTTACAATATAATAAGAGATGACAAAAAAATATCAAACATGAGAAAAAACAGCAAAAAAATGGGTCAAATTGATGCTGCAGAAAAAATATATGAGCTTATTGAAACCATCATAAAATAAAAAATGTAACCCTAAATTCACCTATGCATAATATGTTTATATACTTCAATGTATGTTATGCGGAGGTGGTTAGGTGGAAAAATATATTATTAATGGTGGAAATAAGCTAGTAGGAGAAGTTTCAGTTTCAGGTGCAAAAAATTCCGTATTACCCATTTTGGCGGCCACTGTTATTGGAGAAAATAAAAGTACCATATTAAATATACCCAAATTAAGAGATGTAGAAATTATGGAAAGTATTTTATTATCTTTAGGGTGTACAGTAAAAAGAACAGGTAACATCATGGAGGTAGATTCTAAACCTTTAAACCAAATAGTAGTTCCAGAAGAATTAGTTAGAGAAATGAGGTCTTCTATAATATTAATGGGGGCCATGTTATCAAGGGCGGGAGAAGTAGTCATCACCTACCCCGGTGGTTGTGAAATTGGGCCAAGACCGATAGATTTACATTTAAAAGCACTAAGGAGCATGGGGGCAATAATAGAAGAATCTCATGGACAATTATATTGCAAGACAGATGGGCTAAAGGGTTGTGATATACAATTAGATTACCCATCAGTAGGAGCCACTGAAAACATTATTTTAGCAGCTGTAAAGGCTAAAGGAACTACAATAATTAGGAATGCTGCAAGGGAACCTGAAATAATTGATTTACAGAACTACTTAAATAAGTCTGGGGCTAAGGTCTCAGGGGCAGGAACTTCAGTAATAACAATAGAGGGTGTCAAAAAACTAAGTGATGTAACCCATACAATAATTCCCGATAGAATTGTAGCAGGAACTTTAATGGTTGCCTCTACAATAACAGGTGGAGATATTATTTTAAACAATATTATTGTAGAACACCTATTGGGAATAATTGCTAAGCTTAAAGAAGCTGGAGCATTGATTTATACAAATGGGAGCTCTCTAAAAGTAGCAGGACCTAGAAAAGTCAATTCCATAGAGATGATACAAACCTTACCCTATCCTGGATTTCCAACGGATATGCAGGCCCAAATGATGGCTCTTTTATCCGTAGCTAATGGAACCAGTATAATATGTGAAACTGTATTTGAGAATAGGTTTAAGCATGGAGAGGAACTAATTAGAATGGGTGCAAATATAAAAATCTTTGGTAGAGTAGCAGTAATTAATGGTGTTAAGGAGTTAACGGGAGCCAAGGTAACTGCCAAGGATTTAAGAGGTGGGGCTGCATTAACATTGGCAGGCTTAGTTGCTAAGGGGGCTACTGAAGTTCAAGACATATTTCACATAGAAAGAGGATATGAGGATTTCCATATAACTTTACAAAATTTAGGAGCAGATATAATAAAGGTTGATTAGCAGCTTTTGCTGCTAATTTACATAGGGACCTGCCCAGAGGGGTGAAAATATGAGGAAAATTTCTAGAGTAGAAAGAAAAATGCGTAGAAGAAGATTGCTTTTTAGAATTTTCTTGTTAGGTTTATTTGTATGTGTTTTAATTGTTTTGGCATTAAATACTGAATTATTTATCATAAATAATATAGAAGTAATGGGAAACAATAAATTATCAAGGGAGAATATAATTGTAGGATCATTTATTAAAGTAGGGGAAAACATATTCAAAATTAGCACCAAAGACGGAGAAAAAAATTTATCAAACCTGCCCTACATTAAGGAAGTAAATATTAAAAGGAAATTTCCTAAAGGAATTATTATAGAAGTAATAGAGAGAAAAGAGATATTTCAAATAAAAAATTTATCTTCTTTGGCATTAATTGATGAAGAAGGGTATATTTTGGATATAATAGATAATAAGAATGAAAACTTGCCTTTAGTTAATGGCTTAAATATAGAGGACACAAAAGTTGGAGAAAACATTGTTATTTCTGATGACATGATCTTAAATTTTGAATTTATTGAAGAAGGACAGGCCTTAGGATTATTGTCAAAAATGAAGGAAGTGGATATGACAGATAATGACAATATAAACATTGAACTAAATAATGGTATTTTAGTTGCCTTTGGTACTATAAATAATGTAAAATATAAGTTGAACTTATTAAATGAAATTGTAAAAGATATCGACAAAAAAGGACTATCCTGTAAAATGATATTAATGGACAGAGGAGATAATCCTATAATTGTACTTAATGAGGAGTAGGAGAGGTAAAATGAAAAGATATAAGGAATATATTGCATTGACATTAGTATCTATTTTTCTTGGAATTATAGTATCTGTTCAATTTAAAACTGTTAACAAAACCCTAGGAGAGGGTCTATTACCTACTCAAAGAGCTCAGCAACTTGCTACTGAGTTGAAAAAAGCTCAAAATGAAAGGGATATTTTAATTAATAAAGTTGATGAATTAGAGGCTAAGATACAGCAATATGAAATGAGTGAAGTAGATAAAAACATATATGCAGAAAACCTCTATAATGATACTATGAAATATAGAATGCTTGCAGGCTACTTAGATTTGGAAGGGCCTGGAGTTGTTATAGAAATAAACGACCCACCAGTAGACTTAGAGTATGGATTTGGGTATAGTATTATTGATGAGTTAGATTTAATCTTGCAGGTAATTTCTGTATTAAATGCAGCTGATGCTGAGGCCATTTCGATTAATGACCAAAGATTTACATCCTTTACAGAAATAGAGAAGGCTGGAAATCATATTGAAATAAATGGTGTGTCTACAAGTCCACCTATTGTTATTAAGGCAATTGGTCCACCAGAAACATTAGAATCTGCATTGAACCTTAAAGGTGGAATAGTAACTATATTGAGAAATTATGATTATTTAGTCCAAGTGAATAAGGAGAAAAATATTATAATACCAAAATCTAGGAAGATTAAAGAGTTTATATATGCAAATCCTGTAGAAGAAAATATTGATTAATGGGGTGATTTAAATGAAAGATCAAAATCCAAAAATCATCCTAACCTTTTTTAGTATTATGATAGGTATTTTTATCTCTACCCAAATTAAAATGAAGCTTGAGACTATTACCCCTATTACTATTAGAACCTTGCAGGCTACAAAGGCTGAAATCAATGCTATAAATAATGAAATTGCAGAATTAAATAATATAATTAAAATGAAAGAGGAAGAGCTGGCTTTACTGGAGAATATAGCTAAAGGTGACGATAATATTATTAATATTTTATTGGAAGATATAAAATATAATAAAATCCACTCAGGGAAGACTTCTCTTGAAGGACCAGGTGTTATAATAAAGATGTATGATAATCCAACTGAAAGACATTTTGGTTTCGATTTAAATGAAGATGTTATCCATGATGTAGATATATTGAATATAATAAATGATTTAAGAATTGCTGGAGCTGAAGCCATTAGTATTAATAACGAAAGGGTATTATCTACATCTGAAATCAAATGTGGTGGACCCATTATAAGGATAAATGGAAGGAGTTCTGCCACTCCCTTTATAATAAAAGCTATTGGAGACCCTAAAATATTATATGCAGCTGTTAATGCACCTGGGACCTATGGCGATTTGCTAAAAATTTATGATATAGGCTTTGAAACAACTATAGAAGACTCTATTTATATACCAGCTTATAATGAGGATTTTGAATTCAGATATGCCAAACCACTGGGAAAGGATGATTAACTTGTTCGTTGCACTTATCGGCATTTTAATAGGAGTTGTAATTGGCTTTCTCTTACCCTATACCTATGACACCACCTATTCACTTTATGTTTCTGTAGCAATACTTGCTTGCTTAGACTCTGTATTTGGTGGTATAAGATCAAACTTAGAAAACAATTTTAATATAAGAATTTTTCTTTCAGGTTTTTTTGGTAATGCAATTTTAGCTGCTTTTCTTGCATATCTTGGGGATAGATTAGGAGTTCCTCTTTATTATGCAGCTATTTTTACATTTGGCGGTAGGCTATTTGAGAACTTCGCAAAAATTAGAAGAATCTTATTATTTAAAGGCAAAAAATCTAACTAATGTATTGTATTAAAATATTGGATAAGCTATTTTAAGATAAGGGGGAAAAAATATGTTTGATTTTGATGTAGATGTTGAACAATTTGCAAGGATTAAGGTTCTTGGGGTTGGGGGTGGAGGTAATAATGCTGTAAATAGAATGGTAGAAAGTGGCGTTAGGGGAGTTGATTTCGTCGCCTTAAATACAGATAGACAAGCCCTTAATTCTTCTAAAGCTGAGTTTAAACTCCAAATTGGAGAAAAATTGACACGTGGTTTAGGTGCTGGGGCAAATCCTGAAATTGGGGCAAAAGCAGCTGAAGAGAATAGAAATGAAATAGCAGAGATTATGAAGGGCGCTGATATGGTATTCATTACTGCAGGTATGGGAGGAGGCACAGGAACAGGTGCAGCACCTATAGTAGCAGAAATAGCAAAGGAATTAGGCATACTTACAGTAGGAGTTGTTACAAAACCCTTCAGCTTTGAAGGGCCAAGAAGACAGAAACATGCAGAACAAGGTATAGAGGAGTTAAAGACAAAGGTAGATACTCTTGTAACTATACCAAATGATAGATTGTTACAAATAGCAGACAAGAAAACTACCATGGTAGAAGCCTTTATGATGGCTGATGAAGTACTTAAACAGGGTATACAAGGTATATCTGATTTAATTGCAGTACCAAACTTGATAAACCTAGACTTTGCTGACGTTAAGACTGTTATGCTAGGTAAGGGAATTGCCCATATGGGTATTGGAAGAGCTTCTGGAGAAAATAGGGCAACAGAGGCTGCTAAACAAGCCATTAAATCACCCCTATTGGAAACTTCAATCGATGGGGCTAAATCAGTATTATTAAATATCACTGGTGGCGAGGATATGGGTATATTTGAAGTCAATGAGGCTGCTGATTTAATTAGGGCTGCAGTAGATAAAGACGCATACATAATCTTCGGTGCAGGTATAGATGAAAGCTTAAAAGAAGAGATTAAAATAACTGTTATTGCTACTGGTTTTGATTTAGAGACCCAAATGAAACTGCAAAATGAAGTCTTCAAAAAAGAAGACGGGGAGAGTGAAGTTGCAGCTAATGACGATGATGAATTAGACATTCCAGTCTTCCTAAGAAGAAGAGATAAGAAATTAGATTAATAAGAAAAACGTATCTTTTTGTAGAGATACGTTTTTTTTTATTAACTATAAAGTGACAAAATATTTAAAATTAATATCCTATAATAAATATTAATGAATAGAATATGTACTAGACTTATATAATTATAGGAGGAATTTATTTGTATGTAGTAGCAGAATATTTATTTTTAGAAAACTTCTTAATAAACTTTGCAATTTTAAATATTACAAGGATAATTACTAGAACTAATTCAAGTAAGAAACGGATATTAGTAGCTTCTTTTCTAGCAGCCCTATATCCTTTTACTTTATTTATACCTTCGCTCTTATTCTTTACTAATTTTTTTATGAAAATCCTTATATCCATAATTATTGTAAAGTTAGCCTTTAACTCTAAGTCATTAGAATTATATATAAAACAATTGATAGGGTTTTACATTGTATCATTTATTTTTGCTGGAGCTAGTATTGGAATATATTATTTCACACAGAATTA
>JAAYQJ010000054.1 GCA_012519355.1 Tissierellia bacterium
TCTCAAATGTATGACCCCAAAGCTAGACCCAAATAATTGTCAATTGTCAACTGTCAATTGTCAATTGAATAAACTTTCAACTGTCAATTGTCAATTGAAGAAAGGTGTTTAATATGGTAAATAATGATGAGCGAATAGACCTAATCCCAGGTACAAATTATAAGATAATCCAAAATAAAGATAAATTTTCCTATGGTATGGATGCTATTTTATTATCCTCTTTTGCCAAGGCTAAGGGGGTAGTGGTGGATTTAGGAACTGGAACGGGAATTATACCCCTAAGGATATATAGGGAGAGAAAAGTGGATATAATCTATGGTGTAGAGATACAAAAGGAAGTTGCCAATATGGCTAAAAGATCTGTAGAATTAAATAATTTACAAGAAAAGATTAAGATTTTACATATGGATTTAAAGGATTTACCTAAAAACTTTAAAAAGGCCTCAGTAGATGTAATAACCACAAACCCACCCTATATGAAGGCAGGTGAAGCCATAGTTAATCCAAAAGAGAACTTTGCCATATCCCGTCATGAGCTCACCTGCACCTTGGAGGATATAATTAAGGTTTCCCAATACCTACTCAAGCCCTTAGGTAAGCTTTACATGGTCCATAGGCCAAATAGGTTAGTGGATGTAATATATAATCTTAGGAAGCATAATATTGAACCCAAATATATCAGGTTTGTTCAACCAAAGGTAAATAAAAGACCAAACCTAATTTTAATCGAAGGGGTAAAAAATGGGAAGCCGGATTTAAAGTTTCACCACCCCTTAATAGTATATAATGAAGACAATACCTATAGGGATGAAATATACGAAATTTATGGTAAATTGTGGTAAATAATAATGGTAAGCAAACAAATGGAGTGATAAAATGGATAAAGGGATTCTTTTTATATGCCCTACACCAATAGGAAATCTTGAAGATATAACATTAAGAAGCTTAAGGATATTAGAGGAAGTAGACTTAATAGCTGCTGAAGATACAAGGCATACTATAAAGCTACTCAACCATTATGATATTAAAAAACCCTTAACCTCCTATCATGAACATAATATAAAGGAAAAGGGAATTGAATTAATAGAAAAATTAAAGGAAGGGAAAAAGATAGCTTTAGTGTCAGATGCAGGGATGCCAGGAATTTCAGACCCAGGAGAAGTCCTCATTAGGGAAGCTATTGAAGCAGATATAGAAGTAGTTCCATTGCCTGGACCAACAGCCAGCATCACAGCCTTGATCATCTCAGGCCTTCCTACAGACAAGTTTATTTTCTACGGTTTCCTTTCTTCAAAGAAAAAAGATAGAATCAAAGAGTTAGAAGAAATTAAGGAATACAAGATGACAACAATTATATATGAAGCACCCCATAGGCTTTTAAGCCTACTTGAAGATATGATAGAAGTATTAGGGGAGAGGAAAATATCCATTTCTAGAGAGTTAACAAAAAAATACGAAGAAACCTTTAGGGGTACACCAAAGGAAGCCTTAGAGAAATTTAAAAGCTCAGGAGTAAGGGGAGAATTTGTCCTTGTAATTGAAGGGAATAAAGAGGAAGAAACACCTGAGATAGATATAGAAAAGCTGTTAAAGGACTACCTAAACCAAGGTTATAGGAAAAAAGAAGCAGTAAAAAAAGTCTCCGAGGAATACAATTTGCCTAAGAATGAAGTATATAGGGTTAGTTTAGAAATTAGTGAATAGTTAAGAATGAAAAGTGAATAGTTTATGTCATTCTGAACGGTGTGAAGAATCTTTAGACCTGAAAGATAGACCTAAATAACTATTCACTATTAGTTATTCACTATTTACTGATAATTGTGCACTGTGAATTGTCAATTGTCAATTGTCAATTATATAAAAGGGGCTGATAAATATTTATACCATACATCATGACTTAAAGGATAAAATAAGCAACTTAAATAACCTATTACAAGAAAAATATAAGGGAATATTTTCGCAGGATAGGGAATTTCTAAGAAATTTTATAAGAGAATATATTGGTCCCATTAATACAATGGAAAAACTAGACAATAAACACCTGGCCCTATATGAAGCAAAGGGCGGAATAGTGGGAGTAGACGGGTCAACCAATAGGGTAGGAGGGGCCTACCCCCATTTCGTAGAAGTCTTCCAAGGTTTAGCCAAATCAACCTTGATTAATGAAGACCCTATTTACATGGCAGATATTCACTCCCCCTTATTTTCAGATATTCCTAAGAACATCTTAGAAGAAGATGCAAAAAAGGAAAAGGAAAGAGAAACTAAAAATAGGTTATTATCAGATATAGAAGTAAAAGTGGCCTTAGAAGCGGCAAAAAAATACAAGCCCTATGGAATAATAATGGATGGTTCCCTAATTAGATACTATATATATTCCTATGATTTATGGATGGAATTGAGGAATGAATGTGAAGAAAGGGGTATTATATTATTAGGAGTTATTAAGGATATAAAGACAACTATCATAGGAGAAATACTTGGGGAGGTATATCCAGAATTCAAAATAAATGCCTATGATAGGGAATTATTATTTGGAATATTGGATTATGGTGAAGTAATAGTTATTGAGGATGAGGTAAATAGCAAAAAAGAATCGGGATATTCCTCTGTATTTATGAGATCTTCCCTATCACCTACAGTCATCGGTATGGACATAATAGATAGTCAAAAGCCATATCTAGAGGAAATGAGCAGGCTAGTATTTACCCTAACTCCAGAGAATAGTAGGGGAGTACCCTTGTGGCTAGACTTAGTGGACAAGGAGGTCCAAATCTCCGATGCCATAATGAAAAACTTACTAGAAAGATACTTAGATAGGGATATATACGAAAGATTCTTCGTCTCAGAAAGAGCAAGGAGAACGCTATAGTAGTTAATAGTGAATAACTAATAGTGAAAAACGAATTGGGTGAATTGTCATCCTGAGCCATAGCGAAGGATCTCGGACCCTATAGATTGTCCACTGTCCATTATCAATTGAAAGAACGAGGTGAGGATAAATGAAAGTAGTAGGTATTACAACTCAACAAGAAGTCTTCGTAGGTTCCAGGACAAGGAACTTCAGGATAAACGAATTTATCATAATCGAAGACCCTCAACAAAAAGAACTAATGGGAGAGGTAGTAGAAGCCCATACCTTCAATAGGTATATCCCTTTAAATATAGGTGGGGACTTCATAGACAATTCTGTCCTAGAATCATTGAAATCCTTAGGTTATAATATAGATGAAGAAACTATTTACATAGGAAAGGTAAGGCTACTAAATGAAGCCTTATACCCAGTACTGACAGGGTCAGACATTAGGCTGCCAAAGTTCCATGAAGTAAAGGACTTAATGATTAAGGCTACTAAGGAAGAAGGTTTAGTCCTAGGAACCATTAGGAATACAGATGATATGGCAGTTGAAATGGACCAAGAATTTCAAAATCTTCTATATACCTATGAAGATGAAGGCCTATGTCAACAAAGGGAAATCCCCTTTATACTAGACTTAAAATCCATGCACCAATATCCTCATATAGGAGTATTTGGTGGTTCAGGATCAGGTAAATCCTTTGGTCTTAGGGTATTATTGGAAGAATTAATGCAACATAATATTCCTACAATAGTTTTAGACCCCCATTTTGAAATGGATTTCAGTGAAACAGCATCATATTTTGAAGATAAAACACTTGACTTTACAGATAGATTTAAATGCCTACAGGTAGGCTACCATGTAGGGGTAAAATTCCAAGACTTAAGTGCCCAAGACCTAAAAAACCTACTAGACGCAGCCTCCAATATAACAGATGCTATGAACAATGCAGTAGATGTCCTCTTTAAGAATAGGGACTCCTTCCAAAGCTTTTACAATAGGCTAAGGATGTTAATCGAAGCCCAAGAGGAAGGGTCTTTAGATAAAATAGAGAATAGGATTAGGGAGGCAGACAATGAAGAGGAAAGAAAGGCTTGGATAGAAAGAAGGGAATTATACCTATCCTATGATAAGACATGCCCCTATAGCTCAGTAAGGGGAATAATGTGGAGATTAAAGAGACTAGATAACGAAGGAATATTTTCCAAAGACATTAGGGAAATAGAAGAAGGCCTTCAAAGTGGGAAGCTAATAGTGGTCCAAGGGAATACCAGGATACTTCAAGTATTTAGTACCTATTTATTAAACAATCTTTACCACAAGAGAAGGGACTATAAGGATTCCCTATACAAGAATACAGTAACTGACTATTTCCCACCCTTTATAGTAGTTACAGATGAAGCCCATAACTTTGCCCCAAAGGGATACAATTCACCATCTAAATCCATATTAAAGGAAATCTCACAGGAGGGTAGAAAATATGGGGTATTCCTAATCTTAGCTACCCAAAGGCCTACCCTATTGGACGAAACCATAACTGCACAATTAAACACTAAATTTATATTTAGAACTGTAAGGGCATCAGATATTCAAACTATAAAGGAGGAAACTGACCTTACTGTGGAAGAAACCAGGAGATTACCCTATTTAAGAACAGGTGATGTATTCATATCTTCAGCATCAATGGGTAGGACCATATTTGCTAGAATTAGGGCAGCCATAACCAGCAGCCCCCATACAGAAAATCCCTTTGATGAGTTAAAAAATAAGGAAAAAGAAGATGAAGAAAAGTTTATGAATATAATAAAGGATAAGCTTCCCATTATGGAAACGGACTTAATCCAATTAATTTCAGAAATAGAAAAGGAGTTTAATATTACCTTTACTAAGGATACTTTAGAAGATAGGTTGAAAATCTTATCCCAAAAGGGATTAATTAGTAGGGAAGAAACAATTTTTGGGTATAGATATATTATGTCAAATGATGAATAAACACTTAAGGTGGTAATGGGTATGAATTCAATCAAAAAAAGATTCTATTTATTTGGCATATTGCTGACTGTTTTTGTAACTGTCGGACTGATAGTTCAATATGTTCACTTAAATAGAATCATAACAACGGACAAAAAAATATCTATGGACAAGTCCCTAGAATACTTAGACTACCAGATAAACAGCAGCCTAAGGTATCATAGTCAATACACCACTACAGCTGGGGAATTTATAGGTCTTGAGAATTGGACAGAAAATGAGGTTGAAGACTTTTTCGATGGGCTTATAGCCGATAATCCCTATATAAAATCCATATATTTTGGAGATAAATACAATAATTTAATTATTTCAGGAGACTGGACTCCCCCAGAGGGTTTTGACTGGATATCAAGGGATTGGTACGTAAAGGCATTGGAAGCTGATGGATTAGCCTATTCTGATGTATTCTTAGATGCCATAGATGATAAGCCTATAATAGCCATATCCAAACCTGTATATAATAGTAATAATGAATTTTTAGGTGTAGTAGCCTGCGATATTAGTATAGAAAAGATATTAGAAATAGTGGAAGAAACTAAAGTAAAGGATTTAGGCTATTCCTTTTTAATAGATGGTACAGGTAACATATTAGTCCATCCAAATTATCGGTATGAGTCTGGTGCTGACATTGTCCACATAGATTCCATTACTGAAAACATACATACTAAATTGAAGGAAACGAAAACTGGCCAAATAGAAGTAGAATTAGAAGGAGTAAAGGGACATCTATTCTATCTACCTATAGACAATACTGATTGGATTATTGGAAATTTCATGTCTTTAGAGGAGCTCATGAGAAATGAATGGGATATGATGAGTATGTTTACTACATCTATAGTTGTTTCCATAGCCATCTTTATCATCTATCTTTATATACAAAATGTTAGTATAATTGCTCCTATTATGAGGATAGACAGTGATATAAGGAATATTAATATTGAAGAAAACATTTCATATAGGGTACCAATAGATAAAAAAGACCCCTTCTATGAGTTAAGAACATCCATTAACTTAGCCTTGGACAAGACTCAAGAATTCTTTGAGCAAGTGGAGCAAGATAGGGAGGAACTACTGGCCCAACATGAAGAGTTAATTTCATCCTATAATGAGCTGGCAGAGAATATTGAGCAAAGGAAGATTTTAGAGGAAAGATTAAGGAACCTATCCTATAGGGACCAATTGACAGGCTTATATAATAGAAGGTTCTTCGAAGAGGAGATCAAAAGGTTAGACAGGGAAGAATACCTACCTATCTCCATTATAATGGCAGACGTAAATGGGTTAAAACTTATAAATGACTCCTTTGGCCACTTTGCAGGAGATGATTTGCTAAAAAGTATAGCTAATATCATTAAAAAAGGAATTAGGGGAAATGACATTGCCTGCAGATTAAGTGGGGATGAGTTTGTAATAGTACTACCTAGGACAAGTAAAGAGGAAGCGGAAAATGTAGTAAATAGGTTTAAAAAAATGAGTTTCAACAGGAGATTTCTAAGGGATAAGGGAATAGATATAGAGATATCAATTTCCTATGGCATAGGAGTAAAAGATCATATTGATATGGATATGTCTCATGTAATTAGTAGGGCAGAGGATTATATGTATTCCCGTAAACTATATGAAGGACCACGCATGAGGAGTAGAACCCTAGAAACCATAGTTACTGCCCTATACCAAAAAAGTAAATTAGAAGAAACACATTCAAAAAGTGTAGCCTGTTTATGTAGGCAAATGGGTATTGCCCTAGGTATGACTCAGGACAAGTTAGATGAGCTTTACAATGTAGGACTACTCCACGATATAGGCAAGATTGCCATTTATGAGGAAACCCTCCATAAACCTGGGGAATTTACTGATAGGGAATGGGAAAATATGAGAAAACATCCTGAAATAGGCTATAGGATACTTAGTACAGTTAATGAAATGGGTCAAATAGCAGAATATGTCCTATATCACCATGAAAGGTATGATGGATTAGGATATCCTAAGGGGCTTAAGGGTGAAGAAATACCCTTAGTATCTAGAATACTAGCCATAGCAGATTCCTATGAAGCCATGTCCTCTGATAGGCCTTATAGAAAAGCATTAGAAGATGAGAAGATAATAGAAGAGCTTCTAAACAATGCAGGAACCCAATTTGACCCAGACTTAGTAAGGATATTTGTTGAAAAAGTCCTTAAAGTTAGCTTAGCTTAAATATAAAAAAGATTAGGTTCTCAAATTATGAGAACCTAATCTTTTTTTAATCATTTAATATATATACTTTTACTTTTCTTCTTCCAAACTTATAAACATCTTGGGAGTCCTCAAAGAATAAATCAATCTTATTTCCTTTGATAGCTCCACCTGTATCTTCAGCTATAGCAAAACCATAATCTTTAGTTCCATCGAGACTTTGAACATAAAGTTTAGTCCCTAGTGGAATGACCCTAGGGTCCACAGCCACAACTCCAGGCCTTGCCTTGGTACCGGAAGCTGTAATGCCATAATATTTATCCCCTGGGCGTTTACCAGTGCTTTCGAATGATAAATCATATGCAGTTGCTGTCATAGTTATAGCTTTTCTATAGCTAACATTACCTCTAGAAGTAACGATTATATCCTTCGTGCCTCTTTCCTCAATTTCTGAAACAGGATCAGAAATTATTTCTGCTCCCAATATTTCAGATGAGACTTCTCTTCCATTGATGAGTTCCTTCTTCACAATGACTTTTTTCAAGCCATCTTTACCTTCTTGAATGGTTTTAGTTGTACCAATATCAAGTTTTGGATTTTTATTTACAACTTTTTGATAAGGAATAACTTCATCATAGGTTTCAAACACTTCTTCAACTTTAAAAATTTCTATTGTATTGCCTGGGGAAATTACATCATCCAACTTTGGATTAGTAAAGTCCTTTTCTCCTAGATCAGCACCAATATCAGCTAAAACACCTTTAACAGTATGGGAGGTTGATTTCACCTCAACCAGTGTTCCATTAGCCTCAACGGTATATATCTTAGGATTTTTTATTACCACTACCATATCGTCTCTCAGTTCTACGTCTAAGGGGTGGCTTATGTAAGCTCCCTTTTCAAATGTGATATTCTCATTATGAAGAAGTTCTTCCAATGTATTAGCATTTGAAGTTAAATTTATTTCTCCACCATTTAATTTTATGGTAACTTTAGCTAGGTTACCTTGGTAAAAGTATAAACCTAAAGATACAGTTAATGCTATAGCGAGGAATATTATGACTGGAATTTTCCAAGCCATTTTTGACGGATGATTTTCCATAAAATACCTCCTATAATTTAACTATTCTAGTATTGTAATCAAAAAGATGTCTTTTGTCAAATTTTTGATACAATAGACCAAATATTCTGAAAAATATCTAAGGCTATGGTATAATCTATATAATATACAATTAAATGGAAAAATATACATTTTTTTAAAAATAAAAAATCACTTAGTTGACTAAAA
>JAAYQJ010000055.1 GCA_012519355.1 Tissierellia bacterium
ATTATAGCATTAGGATATCTCAATTAGAAATTGTAATTAAATATTTCAAGTGAAATATTTAATATAAAAATAATAATATGTCTAGAAGACTTAATAAAAAGTACTTCTAAACATATTATACGAGGGGGAAATTAAATGATTACTACAACCACACCTACAATTGAGGGAAAGAGAATTGTCGAGTACAAAGGTATAGTATTTGGAGAAGTAATAGCAGGGGTAAATTTTATCAAAGACTTTGCAGCTAGCCTGTCTAATATCTTTGGTGGACGATCTGGTAGTTATGAAGGAGAGCTTATAGAAGCCAGAGAAAATGCAATTCGTGAAATGGAATCAAGAGCAAGGCAAATGGGTGCCAATGCAGTAGTGGGAGTAGATGTAGACTATGAAGTCTTAGGTCAAGGCGGAAATATGCTTATGGTAACTGCGTCAGGTACTGCAGTTGTTGTAGAATAACTAAACTAAGATACCCTTTTTTAAAGGGTATCTATGTTTTTAAAAAGATAAAATCTTATTAAATGGAGGAAAATATGGAGATTAAGGTAGGAGACCAGTTTACGGGAGAAATAATTGACTTTACCCATGAAGGAAATGGAATATTAAAGGTAAACAATCTAACTATTTTTGTAAATGGAGGATTAATTGGAGACAAAGTAGTTGTTAAAATAGATGAAATAAAAAGGAATTTTGCCATAGGCTCAGTAGTTGATATTTTAGAGCCTTCTATTGATAGGGTTAAGTTAGATTTTGAAGTAAGGGAAGCAAGAGGTGGGATACCTTTAATTGAATATAAATACTCTAAGCAGTTGGAGTGGAAGAAAGAAAAGGTAAAAAAAGATTTATTTAAAATAGCTGGTTTAACAGATGTTGTAGTTAAAGATACCATTGGTATGGAAAACCCCTTTAGATATAGAAATCATGTACAAATTCCTGTTGGGGAAAGAAATGGTAAGACTCTTATTGGGTTTTATGAGTTAAATACTAATGACATAGTGGATATGGATAGTAGTATTTTACAACCTGAAATAGGGGATAAAATAATAAAAATTATTAGGACATGGATGGATAAATACAAAATAAAAGCTTATGATAGGAAGATCAAAAAAGGTATCATTCGTCATATTGGCATTAGAATAAATAGGGATAATGAAGCCATGGTAATCTTAGTCACAGGCAATGATAAATTACCTAGAGTTAATGAGCTAATTGAAGAATTAACTAAAGAAAAGGTAATTAGTATCTATCAAAATATAAATATTGCTAACTTTTCAGCTACATATGGAAAGGTATACAAAAAACTCTATGGTGAAGATAAACTACTAGACTATATAGGAGATTATAAATTTTACTTGTCTCCAAAGTCCTTCTTCCAAGTAAATAGGATACAGACTGAAGTTTTATATAATAAGGCAATGGAATATCTAGATCTAAAGAAGGATGATATAGTCTATGACCTTTATTGTGGAATAGGCACCATATCCTTATATATGGCTCCTTATGTAAAGAAGGTCTATGGAGTAGAAATAATAGAAGAAGCAGTAGAAGATGCCAAATACAATGCAGTAGTTAACGACATACATAATGCAGACTTTATAGTAGGTAAATCAGAAGTAGTATTGCCAAAACTAGTTAAGGAAGGTATAGAAAGCAACAAGGTAGTCCTAGACCCTCCAAGGAAGGGATGCGAAAGGGCGGTACTAGAAACCTTGGCTAAAATGTTACCAGAAAGGATAGTATATGTATCCTGCAACCCTTCAACTATGGCAAGGGATGTGAAGTATTTAGTGGAAAATGGATATAAAGTAGTAAAAGTCCAACCAGTAGACATGTTCCCTCATAGTGCACATGTAGAGTGTGTGGTAGAGATACAAAAAGTATAATCTTTGAGATAGCTCGATTTTACAAGGTTTCCGACGGTTTCCAGTTTGTTA